>NZ_JBSXNL010000052.1:0-85461 GCF_056857615.1 Galbibacter sp. L-19 | reverse complement strand
ATTTTACAATCCAATTCTTTTAAAACCTTGAGGATTTTGTCGTAATTTGCTTGAAAGTTGTGCATATAAATTATAGTGTGGTTACTACAATTTACTGCATTTTAGCAGTTTGCACAACTTTTTCTAAATGCACAACGGGTGTTTCATATTTTAAAATTATTGAAACACAAATGTCAGAAAAGAGTAAATAAAAATAATGAACTCAAGTTAAGTAATACGTTTTCTTATTCTACTCAATGCTTGCGGAGTAACACCAATATATGATGCAATATATTTCAATGGAATTTGTTTCAATAATTCTGGTCTGTCGGAGAATAAGTTTAAATATCTTTCTTCCGCTGTCTTGCTTAGTAAAGAAAGTTCCCTTTTTGATTTTATCAAATACATATTTTCAGCCATTTTTCTTCCGATAATATTTCCGCTTTTTGTTCTTTTATAGACTTCCTGTAAATCTTTATTTGAAATCTGCCATAAGATAGTTTCTGTCAATGTTTCAATTTCGTATTCAGAAGGAGTTTGTGTCAAGAGAGAATCATAGGCTGTAACAAATTCATTTTCAAATAAAAAACCAAACGTTAAATCTGAATCTTCTTTTGGGAGATAAAGACGAATAATCCCTTTATAAATAAAAGATAAATGCTTTTCTGTTTTTCCAAATTTTAAAACTGTCGTGTTTTTGTCAAACTTCACTTTTTTTAATTTTGAAGAGAAAAAATTCCAATCAGAATCGTTCATTGGGGAAATATTATCAATAAACTTTCTGATTTCGTTCATTTATGCATTTTTTTACTTGGTGCCAACAACGCTCTAAACATAACTATAGAAAGCTTCTAAAAGGTTTATGACAAACGTTTAGGACGGAGTTAAACAAAAACTTATTTTAAAAGATGACGGGAAATAACTACTTTTTGAATCTCGGTGGTTCCTTCTCCTATAGTACACAACTTAGAATCTCTGTAAAACTTCTCTACAGGAAAATCTTTTGTATATCCATATCCACCATGAATCTGAACTGCTTCATTAGCTATTCTAACACAAGCTTCTGACGCAAACATTTTACACATTGCGCTTAACTTGGTCATTTTTCTACCTGCATTTTTTTCGAAGGCTGCTTTGTGCAGTAATAATTCAGACGCTTCAATATCGGTAGCCATATCTGCCAGTTTAAAAGAAATTCCCTGAAACTCCGAAATTGGCTTTCCAAACTGAACTCTTTCTTTTGAATATTTCAAAGCTGCTTCATAAGCTCCTTTTGCAACTCCTAAGGAAAGTGCTCCAATAGAAATACGACCGCCATCTAGAATTTTCATGGACTGAATAAATCCATCTCCTACTTCTCCTAAACGATTTGCATCTGGAATTCTACAATCAGAAAATACAAGTTCAGCAGTTTCACTGGCTCTCATTCCTAACTTATCTTCTTTTTTTCCACTAGAAAAACCTGAAGTTCCTTTTTCCACCACAAAAGCTGTCATTCCATGAGAATCTCCTTTTTCTCCAGTTCTCACAATAACTACAGCTACATCTCCGCTTTTTCCATGGGTAATAAAGTTTTTTGCGCCATTAATAACCCATTCATCTCCATCTTTTACTGCCGTAGTACTCATCCCCCCAGCATCCGAACCTGTATTGTGCTCGGTAAGCCCCCAAGCGCCAATCCATTCGGCTGTAGCCAATTTAGGCAACCATCTTTGCTTCTGTTCTTCATCCCCAAAAGTTAAAATATGATTAGTACAAAGCGAATTGTGTGCAGCAACCGATAAACCAATAGAAGGATCCACCTTAGAAATTTCATCTAGAATAGCAATATATTCATGGTATCCAAGTCCAGAACCTCCATAAGTTTCTGGCACTAAAACCCCCATAAAACCTAATTCTCCAGCTTTTTTAAAAACTTCAATTGGAAAAGTTTGAGATTCATCCCATTCCATTACATGAGGTCTTATGTATTGCTCCGCAAACTCTTTAGCCGAATTTGCAACTAATTGCTGTGTTTCTGTATAATCAAAATTCATTTGTGCCGCTATGTCCAATTCCATTCGTTCGTTCTAATCCCAATAGTTGGGTTTAATTTCTCAGGAGTACCGAGATAGTTATTAGTATTACTTGTTCTGTTGAATTTGTCTCGAGAG
The DNA here is from genome assembly GCF_056857615.1 of Galbibacter sp. L-19. NCBI lineage: Bacteria > Pseudomonadati > Bacteroidota > Flavobacteriia > Flavobacteriales > Flavobacteriaceae > Galbibacter > Galbibacter sp. L-19. The sequence goes on along the minus strand of NZ_JBSXNL010000052.1, from coordinate 83,329 downwards.
AGTAGATTCAGCTGCCAAATATAATTCAATTCTATTTAATTTATCTGAAGGAAAATCCTCAATTTTTGTTAATTCATCAATTGAATTGATTTTTAAATGGGCGCTTCTATAAGATACAATTTTTTTAGCTAACTCCCAGTCTATATATGGGAGATTATTTAACTCCTTAACAGTAGCCTGATTTACATCTAGTTTTTTAAAATTGGGCAACTTTTTAATGTCAAATAATTTCCATACTTGCTTTACAGTTGCTTCATCTAAACCATAAACCTCATTAAGTTGGTCTTTAAAGTAAAATCCTCCTAATAAATCTCGGTATTTTACAATTCTCAACCCCAATTTTTCTCCTATCCCATATACATTCTCAAAATCTTTAGGATTAGCTAGATTAACATCTGCCTTTTCAAAATGTTTTTTAATTATTGTTTTCTGCGGAAGGGTTTTAAACTCAGGAAATTTAAAATAAGGATTGATGGTTTTCAACAAAGAATCTGACACACCAGTTACTTTTTGAAATTCTAATGAGGAGTTTACAAAATTTCCAGCTTCTCTATATTCAAACAAAGCATTTATTTCTTCAGTAGATAAACCTAAAGAATATCCTTTAAAATCGGTTAAATAATTTGGATTAAACTTATAATGTTGAAACTTTTGCTCAACGTTATTTTCAGTAACAATCGACACCTTTTTAGCAGAAATACTTCTTTCTATTTTAAAAACACCCCAACCTACTGTTAGAAATTGAATCCCAACTACAATTAATATTAAAAAAAATATCCCACTTCTTTGGCTTTTAGAAAACCTGAAGTGGGATAAAAATTTCATTAATGTAGTATATTAAGCAGTCTCTTTTGCTGCTTTTTGCTTTTTAAATAATTCGCCAGCTTTTAACTTTCTAAAATACTCACGAAGGTCTTCTCTAACTTCTCCACTCATTATATAAAGACCTATAATATTAGGGAACGACATTGCTAAAATCATCATATCCGAAAAGTCTAACACTGCGCCTAAACTTACAGAAGCTCCAATAACAATAAAGATCATGAAGAATATTTTGTAAACTATCTCGGTTTTTCTACTCTTTCCGAATAAGAATGTCCAAGCTCTCATTCCGTAGTAGGACCAAGAAATCATAGTTGAAAATGCGAATAAGAAAACTGCAACTGCCAGTACATAAGGGAACCAACTAATTACACTCCCAAAAGCATCTGATGTTAACTGTGCTCCAGCAATTCCTTCTACTTCATGCATTCCTGTGAAAATTAATACTAATGCTGTTAAAGTACAAACTACTACCGTATCTATAAAAGGCTCTAATAAAGCTACAAACCCTTCTGATGGCGGATGATTTGTTTTTGCCGCACTATGGGCAATTGCTGCAGATCCTACTCCAGCCTCATTAGAGAATGCTGCTCTTTGGAAACCTACAATCAATACTCCAATTACACCACCTTTTAATGCACTTGGACTAAAAGCTCCATCTATAATTGCAGAAAAAGCTGGTCCTATATTTTCTATATTTACTCCAATAACAATTAAAGCTGCTAATACATAGATTCCAGCCATAAATGGTACAATCTTTTCTGTTACTTTAGCAATACTACTAATACCTCCTAAAATTACAGTTCCTACTAGAATTGCGGTGATAACCCCAAACCAAAATCCATGACCTGCAAGTACTGGAAACTGACCCGCTAACTGCTCAAAAGATTGATTTGCTTGGAACATATTACCTCCTCCAAAAGAAGCTCCTACTGCTAAAATAGCAAAGAATACAGCTAAGAATTTACCAACTCCTTTAAGATTTCTTTTTTCTAAACCATAACGCAAGTAATTCATCGGACCTCCAAAAACACGTCCATCAGGAAGAATATCTCTATATTTTACTCCTAAAGTACACTCCACAAATTTTGAAGACATTCCTAAAAGTCCTGCTAGAATCATCCACATTGTTGCACCAGCTCCTCCTAATGAAACTGCCACTGCAACCCCAGCAATATTTCCTAGACCTACAGTTCCAGAAACTGCTGTAGCCAATGCTTGGAAATGTGTTACTTGACCTGGAGCATCTGGATCGTCATATTTTCCTTTTGCTAAATCTAACGAATGTTTAAATCCACGAATATTAATAAAGCCCATTCTAAGCGTAAAGAATGTTGCTCCTAATAACAACCAAACAACAATAAATGGAATGTTTTTTGTTTGAGGATCCCCGTTTGGATGTACTAATGCGATAGGCTCATCATATTTAATTTCTGCTAAATATTGAGCTCCTTGCTCAATAACATGCTTTTTATTGTCGGAATTGTAAATTACTCCACCTTCTTTTACCAAATATTTTAGCTCCCCGTTTGCTTGCGCAAAAGCATCTACGGTTCCTCCTGTTGATTTTGAAATAACAGCTATTTTATCTCCTTTATTAACATGAGATCCTTCTGGCTTTAACCATTGCTGTAAAGAGAATTTACCTTCTGTATCTGCATTCCATTCTGGAATTGAAATCAACTTTACATCTGCATATACAACTGGGTCATATATCCCTGTTGCAGCAAATGGATCCCAAAATAAAACGGAACCTAATCCTGCTACTGCTGGGGTCATGGTTCCGTTGAATATCTCTGTTATTGACTCGGTATCAATATTAAATGTTTTTTCGACCGACTTTCCTGTGGCGTCTTTAACTAATACCGAATAATCTACTCCTTCTGTTAAATTAATTGCCGTATTAGATTTAAGTGAAGTTTCTTGACTGCTCCACTTATATGTGTATGGGGGAGTTCCACCAGTAACTTCTAACTCTACTTGTCCGTCATTAATTTTATTTGACGGGTTAATTAAAGTTTCTTTTACTGTAAGTTCTTGTGCAAAAACTGCAACAGAACAAAGCATTATAAAAATCGAGAGAAATTGTTTTCTCATAAAGAATTATGTTTAGGTTATATTTAAATTAAGAATTCTTAAAACTGACGGGGCAATATCATAAAAAAAAGGCGTTTATTCAAATTTTACCCGTTAAATGTACTTTCTGCAATCTGAAAAAGCGTATTTAGCTTCTTTATTTGTTCCGGTTGACCAAGTACCATTAACTTAGAATTTGGCAACAATTGCACACTCGCATCTGGGTTGATTATATATTTTCCATCTGGCTGTTTATAACCAATAGCAGTACATCCTGTTTGTCTTCTTAAGTCTAAATCTACTAATGTTTTATACAGATAGCCATCTGGCAAATTATCTACTGCCACTTCTTCTAAATTAATTGTAGTTTCATCATCAATAGAAAGCTGATCCATAAATTCTATTAAATCTGGTAAAACCACTAAGGAAGCCATATGATCTCCTCCTATTTTATCTGGCATTATTGTTTTGTTGGCTCCTGCTAATTTTAGTTTTCTTTGAGAAGTTTCTTGAGAAGCTCTACTAATTATAACTATTTCTTTATTTAATTGTCTTGAAGAAAGTACAACAAATAAATTATCGGCATCATTAGGAAGGGTTGTAATTAAACATTCTGCTCTTTGGATTCCTGCTGCTTCAAGAGTTTCGTCTTCATTTGCATTTCCAATAACAAACAAGACTTCATCATTATGTTTATTAACCAATTCTTCATCTTGCTCAATAACAACAAATGATTTTCTATAGGCATTGAGTTTCTTTGCTGCTTGCATTCCATTTCTACCATAACCACAAATAATGATATGGTTATTAAGACTATCAACTTGTTTTTTCATTTTCCTAAATTTTATATTCTGAAGCGTACTTCTAGATAAAACATATTCTGTAACTACAGAAATAGCATATGCTACAATAAAAACACTCGAAGTAATAAGTACAATTGTAAATATTTTGGTGATATCGTCCGTTGGTCTTACTTCACTAAAACCAACTGTTGTAATAGTAATCACCGTCATATATGCGGCCTCCACCCAACTATAATTCCCAAGCAATCGATACCCAATAATTCCAAAAGAAAAAATAAAGAGTAATAAAGCTACTGCAATGTAAAACTTGGATTTAAATAATTTGAACATCTTTTAAACTTTGGATTTCTTACAACTAAATATGTGTTTCTACTCAATTAAACGGGTTTACAAATCAAACACAGAAGTTCGTTTTGTGTACACCAAATCTTTTAGTTTTAACCAAAAAGCTAAAGTCAAATACACTAAAAACCAAATCCCCAACGTAAAAAAAGAAGCATATATAAAAAATAACCTCACATTTTTTGTTTTCATTCCTAGCCTATCAGCCAATCTTGAAGAAACAGCATAGCCATTTTTTTCAAAATAATATCGAATGTCTTGAAAAGTATTCATAGTACAAATATAGAATTATCGATTCATTAATTTAACTCCTATTTCGCATTGCAAACATTTATTTTTACTACAATAATTATTATAGAGTTGTAGTTGAGCCTGACTCCCTAAACCGTATTAGTTTTAAAACCAATTTTATCAAAGCTATTAATAATTCTATTATCTTCTTTTTTAATTTTTTCAATCATTAAAAAAATACTTTCACTTGCATCTTCTCCTGTTGCTTTTAAATAACAGAATTTTAGTGGAAGAATGGTGTTAACAATAAGTAAATCTATAAAACTTTTACTGAGTTTTTTTATTTTAGATGAAGTTGTTTCTTTCCCAAAAGTATAATGTTGCTCCCAATAATTACTAGCTGAAACATCAAAAATAGTATAATAGTTTTCCAGCTCATTACAAGATACCAATTGCTGAAAAAGGTTAACTTCCTTATTGTATAACGAAGCTATTTGAGACAATCTAATTGTAGGAAAATTATAGGGACGTAATTTAAAATATGCAGGGGTTAAATGAGACTTTTTTAATGCGTATTTACTTTCTAGGTATTTATATTCTTCTTTTAAATCAATAAAATATTGATCGGCACATTCTACTTCTAACATATTTGAAACTCCAAATAACAGTGCCTCTACTGTTAAAACGGAATCTCTATTTTTTCTAAGGATCGAAAAAGGTAATTCTTCGGAAAGCTCAAAAAAAGCTTCTCCATTTATTTTTAATCCAAAATTTTTCAGAAGCATCTTATACAACACAGCTTCCCAATCATTTTTAGATTCTTTAAGTTTTTGGAGGATCAATTTTGATTTATCATTTAACCGTTCTACATACAAACGCTCTAACCAGCGGTTTCTAAAAAATGAATCAATTTCCGTTACCTCACTTTCACAATTTACAAAACTAGAACTCTTATTTATTAAAGCTTGATACGAGATAAGTGTTTCTTTCTGAAGAATGTTTTTTAAAACCAATGTAGCAATTGGAGAATTGTTTTTACTGAACACTTCTGTATTATGTTCCCAAACTACATGAAGAATTACATTAGTATAAGCTTCATCTTTTTCATGGTGGTGTGCATACCAAAATGATGATTTTTCATGAATTTCAACATTTCCAGCCCAATGCTGCCCATCTATTCTAAGTTGGGCATTTAAAAAGTCTGGACCAGCCAGTAAGTTATGAGTCCCTAAAGAAATAACCTCTAACGTTTCCCCGCTTTCAGTTTTCAAATTGTTAGTCGAAAACTTTTTAAACTTCCATATATAATGCAAAAAATCTTCTTTCAAAATAGTGACACCCCAAAATTTTGAAAGAAGATACTGAAAATTTATACAAATAGAACTTATTTACTCGATAATCGAGGTTTTAACTCCGGGCTTAGCCTCGAAATCAAAATGTGCTCCCTGTTTATATGCCTTATGGGCTTATCCCAGAGGTAGTTTACTATAAAATAAATTACTCTTCAACTACTTCACCTTCCCAGTTTGAAAAACCTCCTAATAAATTACTAGTATTTTCAAACCCAAGTTGATTCATTAAAGTACACGCTTGAGCACTACGCGCTCCAGAACGACAATAGACATAATAGTTTTTTGACTTGTCTAATTTTTCAACTTCGTCTAAAAAACCTTGTCCTTTATATATATCAATATTTATTGCATTTGGGATATATCCATCTTCCACCTCTTCTTCTGTACGTACATCCAAAATAACAGCATTGCTATCTTGTGCTAATTCCTCTGCCCACTCTTCTTGAGTTAAATCTGCCATAATTATTTTTTAAAATTAATATGAAAAAAATCCGAAGCAATTACTTCGGATTACAAATTTATATAAATCTTGTAGAATTAAAGCTTTAGATATCTTTAAAAATTAAATCCCAGAGGGTTTAAAGTTTAATAGAACACCCTATAGCTTTTGTATTTTTTATTTGAATTTCCTCTCCTACCAGCATGGCGTCTATTGCATTTGCTACATAAGCCTTTTCCACTGCTGCTTCGTCTTGATAATTATCGTCTATTGCACCAATATATTTTACAATATTACCATTGCTTGTTTTTTCAAGCAGAAAGCAATGAGGGGTGCGCTGAGCTCCATAAAGTGGCGATATATTTTGACCTTTGTCTACTAAATAAGGAAATGTATACCCCTTATTGGCAGCTCGTTCCTGCATTTGTTCGAAACTTTCCTCAGGACTTTTTGAAGGATTATTAGGGTTTATAGCTATTACAGGAACCCCTTTTAGTTTATACTTTTTATCCAAAGCAATAATCCTTTCTTCGTAGGCATTTGCATACGGACACGTATTACATGTAAATACAACTAAGAATCCTTTTGCGTCTTTATAGTCGGATAAAGAAACGGTCTTTCCGTCAATATTTTTTAACTTAAAATCTGCTGCCTTATCTCCTATCTCATACCCATCCCCTATTGAACTAGGAAATGTAAACGCACTGTTAGTGATAACCACCACAATGAGGAATATTATTTTTAACGGTTTCATTTTATGTAGGTTAGTTTAGTTAGTAATAAAACCCTTTAGTTGATCTTCTAATTCTATAAAGGTAAAAGATTTTTCATAAAAAGAACGGTTATTTTCATTAATTATTATTGTTGCTGGAATTGCCCCCGACCAATCTTTATCTACTTTTGGAATCCAACGATTCTGTTTAGGATCATCTAAAAGAATAACATTACTTTTTAATTTATTCTTCTCTATAAATGGAACCAATACATCATCCACTTTTTTGGGAAAGTCTAGGCTTACTAAAATAACTTCTACATTTTGTCCTTTATATTTATCATAAATTTTTTCAAAACTTGGAAGCTCTTCAACACAAGGTTTACACCAAGTAGCCCAAAAATTAACTACATAAGTTTTAGTATCGTTTGTTGCTATTAACTTTTCAAAACTGTCATAATCATACACAGGTATTGTAATATCCTTAGCCTTAATAATATCTATTGGTTCTACCATATTAAAATTATTTATGGCTACTACTTTACGTTCCGAATTGGACTCTTTACAACCAAATAACACCACTATAAATACTATTGTTACTATCGTTTTCATTCTCATTATTCATTAATTAGCATCTTATAAATGTATCAATAGGAAAGACATCTCAATAAGTTTTAACAATATTTTATAAGTTAAATGTTTTGCACTTCATTCAAATCATATTACATTTGTACATACAAATATTGTAATAACAAATGAAAATTGAAGACGCTATAAAATCTAATGCTATGCCAGATGGTAGAAAAACTGCTATACATATTATGTATACAGCCAATGCCATTCAGGATAAATCGGCAGAGATTCTAAAGCCATTTGGAATTACACCCCCGCAATTTAATGTATTGCGCATTTTAAGAGGCCAAAAAGGGAAGCCTGCCAACCTTTGTAACATTCAAGAACGAATGATTAGCAAAATGAGTAATACTACTCGTTTAGTTGATAAGTTAATTACTAAAGGACTGGTAAATAGAGTTACTTGTGAAGAAAATAGGCGGAAAGTAGAAATTAGTATCACAGAGAAAGGACTAAAATTACTTTCTGAAATAGATGAGCCTATTGATCTTCAAAATGAAAATATTATAAAAAATCTATCTTCAGAAGAAATAGAGCAATTAAATAATATACTTGAAAAAATAAGAGGTTAAAAAAATTTAAAACAACAATTGTACATACAACTAATGTAAAAACAACAATCATGAGTACTTATAACAATAATTTAAATTGGCGTTATGCCACCAAAAAATTTGATGCCACCAAAAAGGTATCAGAAAAAGACCTAGAAGCTTTAAAAGAAGCTATCCAATTATCTGCTTCTTCTTATGGATTACAACCTTATAAAGTAATTATAGTTTCCGACCAAGAAACTAAAGAGAAATTAAAGCCGGTAGCTTGGAACCAGTCGCAAATTACAGATGCTTCACACATCGTTATTTTTGCTAGCATTAACAACTTTGGAGAAGACCATATCAATGATTTTATAAAAAGTGTAAGTGAAACAAGAGATTTAGCTATTGAAAATCTTCAAGGCTATTCAGATTTAATGAAAAACTCATTAATGCCTCTTCCAGAAGACATTAGAAATATATGGTCTGCAAAGCAAACCTATATTGCGCTTGGAAATTTATTGTCTGCAGCAGCAGATTTAAAAATTGACACTTGCCCGATGGAAGGTTTTGAAGCTGATAAATTTGCAGACATTTTAGGTTTAAAAGAGCTTGGCTTAACTCCTTCTGTAATTGCACCTATAGGGTACCGTTCTGAAGAAGATGAAACACAACACTATAAAAAAGTTAGAAAGTCTACAGAAGAATTATTTATCAATATTTAAAAACAATAGAATACGCAATATATTATAAAGAATTATTAAAAAAATAAACATATGAAAAATAAAATATTAAAATCAGTAACAATATTCGCAGTAGTATTAGGAACATCATCTTTTACAGAACCAGATACCAAAAAAGTAGATACCGAAAAGAGTGAAATTACTTGGAAAGGTTATAAAGTAACAGGATCTCATGAAGGTACTATTTCTTTAAAAAGCGGAGAGTTAAAATTTGATGGAGATAAACTTATAGGAGGAGAATTTGCAGTAGATATGACTACAATTGGTGCTACCGATTTAAGTGGAGAATACAAAACAAAACTAGATGGTCATTTAAAATCTAATGATTTCTTTGGTGTTGAGAATCATCCTACAGCTACTTTAGTAATTACAAAGGTAAATCCTACTGGTAAAAATTCTTACGAAGTTACTGGAGACCTAGCTATTAAAGGCAAAACAAATCCTATAACTTTTGAAATGTCTGTATACGGGAGTAAAGCTACAGCAAATTTAAAAATAGACAGAACAAAATACGATGTTCGTTACGGTTCTGGAAGTTTCTTTGACAACCTTGGGGACAAAACAATATATGATGAATTTGATTTAGTAGTAGATTTAGTATTCTAAATCAATTCATTCCCAAACCTTAAAAAAGCTGCCTCTGGGCAGCTTTTTTTTTGGCAACTTTCTAACATTCAAAAAGAATTTAGTTGTAAATACTCTTTTTAGTTTGATAAATGAAAATTGATTTCTATATTTGGTTCATCAATGAGAACAATTAGAAGAAATACTTGGTGGTGGTCTAACTTACGTAAAACGTCGTGAGGTAGCATTGCTGTGATATTTTTAAAATATACAAAAAGGCTTGTCAATCACGACAAGCCTTTTTTTTATTTAAAAAGTTACACAGAAATCAACTACCTCGAGGCAAAACCTACAGGTATTTAAAGGAAAATAATTTAATCCATTTCGACCAAGAGCCGTTCGGTAAACTAAGGACAGGCTCTGGGGATAAAAACCCTCAATGAGGAATTTAATAAAAGTTATGAAATGCCTATTAGCAGTTTTATCAAACCAAACAATGTAATAATTGATGGCATTACATCCGACTTTTAAAAAAGCAATAAAAATAAACGTATGAAAACATATCATTTAAAAACTAATTACAAACAAATACTAGCGGACACCATTACTCCTGTAAGTGTTTACTTAAAAATACGAGACCGCTATCCAAATAGTATCCTGCTAGAAAGTAGCGATTATCATGCAAACGATAACAGTTTTTCTTATATCTGTTTTAATCCAATTGCTACAATTAAGGTTGAAAACAATGTTATTTCAAAAACATTTCCAGACGGGGAATCTTCAGAAGAAAAAATCACAAAAGAGGTGCATGTGCCGTCGGTTATTGAAGATTTTACAAAGCATTTCAAAACCGATAAAACCGATTTTAAGTTTATAAACAACGGTCTTTTTGGCTACATTGCTTATGATGGGGTTCAATATTTTGAGGATCTTGAAATTTCTAAAAAACAAGATTCTTTAAATATTCCTGATATTTATTATGCAGTTTACCAAAATATAATTGCCATCAATCATTTTAAAAATGAAGCCTATATCTTTTGTCATTGTTATGATTGCGACACTAATATTGACGATATCCATCAACTTCTTCAAGCTAAAAACTTTGCTTCCTATAATTTTAATAAAGTAGGCGAGCCTACCTCTAAATTAGAAGATAACGATTATAAAAAATTAGTAGAAAATGCAAAAAAACATTGTCACAGAGGGGATGTTTTTCAATTAGTTCTTAGTCGCAGATTTGCACAAAAATTTAAAGGGGATGAATTTAATGTCTACAGAGCATTACGCTCCATAAACCCCTCCCCTTACCTGTTTTATTTTGACTATGGAAACTTTAAAATTTTCGGAAGTTCTCCAGAAGCTCAATTAATTGTAAAAGACAACAAAGCAGAAATCCATCCAATAGCGGGAACATTTAAGCGTACTGGAAACGATGAAAAAGATGCGGAATTAGCAAAACAATTGGCGGTGGACGAAAAAGAAAATAGTGAACATGTAATGTTAGTTGACTTAGCAAGAAACGACCTCAGCAGAAATGGAAATACAGTTGAAGTAGAAACCTATCGAGAAGTACAATTTTTCTCTCATGTTATTCATTTAGTCTCTAAAGTTACAGGACAGAAAAAGAAAGAAATTCCAACAATGCAAGTAGTTGCAGATACCTTTCCCGCTGGAACTCTAAGTGGAGCACCAAAATATATGGCAATGCAACTTATTGATAAATATGAAGCTACCAATCGAGATTATTATGGAGGAGCAATAGGCTTTATGGATTTTGAAGGGAATTTTAATCACGCTATTATGATCCGTACTTTTTTAAGTAAAAATCACGAGCTGTACTATCAAGCTGGCGCAGGGATTGTTTCTGAATCAAAACCAGAAAGCGAATTACAAGAAACATATAACAAATTAGGAGCTTTGAAAAAAGCTATGGAAATGGCGGAAGATATATAGCTGATAGTTTTTTGGTTATGGTAACAACAAACCATTTCCAATAAAACTTTCAACTTTAAAATTTTACAAACTTATAGAAATGAAAAAAGTATTAGTTATAGATAACTACGACAGTTTTACTTACAACTTGGTGCACTATTTAGAAGATTTAGGTTGCGAAGTAACTGTAAGAAGAAACGACCAATTAACCATAGAAGACGTGGCTCCTTTTGACAAGATTGTCCTCTCTCCAGGTCCTGGAATTCCAGAGGAAGCGGGTTTATTAAAAGAAATTATAAAAACCTATGCGCCTAGCAAAAGTATTTTTGGGGTTTGCCTAGGGCAGCAAGCTATTGGAGAAGTATTTGGTGGGAAACTCATTAATATAGATGAAGTTTACCATGGAGTGGCTACAAAAATTGAAATCACCCAAGAAGATCCTATTTATAAAGGTTTACCAAAAGAAATTGAGGTAGGAAGGTATCACAGCTGGGTAGTAGACCCTAATTTGCCCGACGTTTTAAAAGCTACTTCATATGATAAAAACGGACAAGTAATGTCTCTTACTCATACCGAATATGATGTCTGTGGAGTTCAATACCATCCTGAATCGGTTTTGACTCCAGATGGTAAAAAAATATTAGAGAATTGGCTTACTAAATAGATGTTAGAATTAAGTACAAAGTAGTTAGATTAAATATTTAAATCGATTTTTTTAAACACTAACCACTTAACTAACAACTCAATACTATTAAAATGAAAGAAATACTAAACAGACTTATAAATCACGAAACCATATCGAAAGAAGAAGCTAAAAATGTATTAGTAAATATTTCGAATGGTTCGTACAATACAAGTCAGATTGCGGCTTTTTTGACCGTTTACATGATGCGAAGCATCACTATTGAAGAATTAGAAGGTTTCCGAGATGCCCTTTTAGATTTATGCTTGGCTGTAGATTTAAAAGATTACAATGCTATAGACTTATGTGGAACTGGAGGTGATGGCAAGGACACTTTTAACATCTCAACATTGGCATCTTTTGTTACTGCTGGTGCTGGAGTACATGTTACTAAACATGGAAATTACGGAGTTTCTTCTAAATGTGGTTCTAGTAATGTAATGGAATATTTAGGAATTAAATTTTCAAACAATCAAGATTTCTTAAAAAAATCTATTGACAAAGCTGGAATCTGTATTTTACACGCGCCCCTTTTCCATCCTGCCATGAAAAATGTGGCTCCAATTAGAAAAGAATTGGCTGTAAAAACCTTTTTTAATATGCTCGGTCCCATGGTAAACCCAGCTTTTCCTAAAAATCAAATGGTAGGCGTTTTCAATTTAGAATTAGCTAGAATGTATGGCTATCTATATCAAAACACCGATAAGAATTATACCATTTTACATGCTTTAGATGGTTATGATGAAATCTCCCTGACAGGGCCTGCAAAGGCTATCCGTAATCAAACCGAGCAAATGCTTTCTGCTCAAGATTTTGGTGTAAAAGAACACACTCAAGCAGCTATTACAGGAGGAGATTCTATAGAAGCTTCCGCTAAAATTTTTGTAGATGTTTTAAGTGGAAAAGGTACAGAAGCACAAAATAATGTGGTATGTGCCAATGCAGGAATGGCCATTGCAACGGTAAAAGAACTCACTCCAATTGAAGGTTTTGAACTAGCCAAAGAATCGCTTTTAAGCGGAAAAGGAATGGAAGCGTTTAAGAAATTGAAAGATTTAACAATTTAAGGATTGAAAGATGGGAGTTGGGAGACGGAAAACGCATAGAAAATTAAAAGATTGAAGAATTGAAAGATTGAAGGACTTGATAGGTGATGGATGTCGGAAAAAACTATTATTTAAAATATGGAAACGTATAAGAAATTTAAAGATTATGACTAAATCTTTTGAAGAATTTGAAGTCTATAAAAAAGGAATCCTATTAGCTAAATTGATTTTTGAATTAGTAAACAACAAACCTTTTGAAAGAGAATTTGGATTCAAAGATCAAATAAAAAGAGCTGTAATTTCAATAACTAATAACATAGCTGAAGGATCTGAATATAATAACAACAAACAATTTATTAAATATTTGAAAATTGCAAAAGGTAGTTGTTCAGAAGTAAGAAGCAGGTTGATTTTAGCAAAAGAATTGGAATTAACATCTCCATTAGAGATTGAAAAAAGTTATTATTTAAGTATCGAAATTTCTCAAAACCTATCCAATTTCATCAAATATTTAAAAACTAAAATGTAAAGTTAAATATGCCTATATCAAATTATTCAATCTTTCAATTCTTCAATCATTAAATCTTATAAACAGAAAAAATGAACATCCTAGATAAAATAGTAGCAGATAAAAGAAATGAAGTTGCTTTAAAAAAAGAATTAATTCCTATTTCACAATTGGAGTCAAGCGTGCTCTTTGAGCGTGATTGTGTTTCTTTAGCCAATAAACTGAGCGCTAGCAACACTGGCATTATTGCCGAGCATAAACGTCGTTCTCCTTCAAAATCGGTTATCAATCAATCTTTAAACGTACAAGATGTAGCAAAAGGTTATGAAGATGCAGGAGTATGCGGCATGTCGGTTTTAACAGATGGCAAGTATTTTGGAGGCTCTTTAGATGATTTGCTATTGGCTAGAGCCGCTGTTCAAATGCCTTTATTACGAAAAGAATTTATCATCGACCCTTATCAGATAATAGAAGCTAAAGCTTTTGGTGCTGATGTAATTTTATTAATAGCAGCTATTTTAACTCGCAATGAGATAAAATCATTATCTGAAGCAGCTAAAAATTTAGGTTTAGATGTATTATTAGAGATCCATAATGAAGAAGAATTACAGAAATCTATTATGCCGAGTCTGGATATGTTAGGAGTAAACAATCGGAATTTAAAGACTTTTGAGGTGAGTTTAGACATCAGTAAAACCTTATCAGAAAAAATTCCTCACGATTTTGTAAAAGTGTCGGAAAGTGGAATTAGTTCTATTAAAGCTATAAAAGACCTACAGCAATTTGACTACAAAGGCTTCTTAATAGGCGAGAATTTTATGAAAACTGGAGATCCAGGAGCAAGTGCAAAAGAGTTTATTGGGAAATTAAAAAATTGGTAAAGCTGTAAATTTGTTAAGTAATTACCTTCAATTCTATCTCTAACTGATACAAAAAAATGGACAAATCGGATTCAAATAACACTCTCAAACCCAAACATCAACATAGAAGCGTTGAGATAGGTCTCAAAATATGTGGAATGAAATATGAAGATAATATCAGAACTATTGCAGGGTTACAACCAGATTATCTCGGGTTTATTTTTTATGAAAAATCGGCACGTTTTAATGAGGACGTTATTCCAGAATTACCAAAAAATATCAAAAAAATAGGTGTTTTTGTAAACGCAACTATTGATTATATAATTGAAAAAGTTAATCAGCATCATTTAAACGGAGTTCAATTACATGGAGATGAGTCGGTCGAATTTTGTCAAAATCTAAAAAAAGAACTTCCTCATAAAACAATAATCATAAAAGTGTTTTCTATTAAAGATGAATTTGATTTTTCAATCTTGTCTCCGTATGAAAAAATAGCCGATTATTATTTATTCGACACCAAAGGGAAACTCCCTGGAGGCAACGGATATACCTTTAATTGGGAAGTACTAAAAAATTATCCATCAGAAAAACCGTTCTTTCTAAGTGGCGGAATTGGTACAGAACACATTGAAAAAATAAAACATATCAATCCTAATCTCCCAATTCATGCTATTGATGTAAATAGTAAATTTGAAGTGGAACCTGGATTAAAAAACGCAGCACAATTAAAAGATTTTATTTCGAGATATAAAAATGTTTCTAGAGAATAGAATTGGGGACTAGGAAATTAAAAGAGATATAGTCACTACTCTTTTCCTCCCTACTTTAAACTTTAAAACATTCAACTTTACAACTAAAAAAAATGGACACATACAATGTAAACGAAAAAGGATATTATGGAGAATTTGGAGGTGCATATATTCCAGAAATGCTCTATCCAAATGTTGAAGAACTACGTCAGCAATATCTTTCAATTATGAATGAAGATTCTTTCAAGGAAGAATTCAATCAATTACTAAAAGATTATGTAGGACGCCCTTCTCCATTATATTTTGCCAAGCGATTGTCTGATAAACATGGAGCAAAAATTTATTTAAAAAGGGAAGACCTTAACCATACAGGAGCTCATAAAATAAACAATACCATCGGGCAAATATTAATGGCCAAAAAGTTAGGCAAGAAAAGAATTATTGCTGAAACAGGCGCTGGACAACATGGTGTTGCAACCGCTACTGTTTGTGCACTTATGGGTATAGATTGTGTAGTTTATATGGGAGAAATTGATATTGCTCGCCAATCTCCAAATGTGGCTCGAATGAAAATGCTTGGAGCCGAAGTACGCCCTGCCCTCTCTGGGAGTCGCACTCTTAAAGACGCCACCAACGAGGCTATTCGAGATTGGATTAACAACCCAGTAGATACGCATTACATTATTGGATCGGCTATTGGTCCACATCCATATCCAGATATGGTAACACGCTTTCAAAGCATTATTTCCGAAGAAATAAAATGGCAGCTACAAGAAAAAGAAGGTCGCCAAAATCCCGATTATGTAGTAGCTTGTATAGGTGGAGGAAGTAACGCTGCAGGTACTTATTATCATTTTTTAGATGATGAAAAAGTAGGTATCATAGCTGTAGAAGCCGCTGGAAAAGGTATTGACTCTGGGGAAAGTGCTGCTACTTCAGTTTTAGGAAAAGAAGGCATTATTCACGGATGTAAAACCCTGTTAATGCAAACTCCCGATGGGCAAATTACTGAGCCTTATTCCATTTCGGCAGGATTAGATTACCCTGGTGTTGGCCCAATGCATGCACATTTGTATAATTCGGGTCGTGGAGAATTTTTCTCTGTAACCGATGATGATGCTATGAAAGCAGGATTAGAATTATGCAAAACAGAAGGAATTATTCCTGCAATTGAAAGTTCTCATGCCTTGGCAATATTTAATCATAAAAAATTCAACCAAAATGACGTTGTTGTAATTAGTTTATCCGGTCGTGGCGACAAGGATTTAAATACATACATTGATTATTTTGATTTGTAAAACGCAAATAAGAAACAAATGAACAGAATCAGTAAAAAACTGGAAGAAAATAAAAAACTGTTATCCATCTATTTTACGGCAGGTTACCCAGCTATAGAAGATACAGTACCCGTTATAGAAGCGCTTCAAGAAAGTGGAGTTGACATGCTCGAAATCGGACTCCCATTTTCCGATCCGCTGGCAGATGGTCCTACCATACAAGCAAGCTCTACGCAGGCACTTAAAAACGGAATGACTACAGAAAAGCTTTTTCAACAACTAAAAGATATTCGCAAAACAGTCCACATTCCGTTAATTATTATGGGGTATTTCAATCCTATTTTACAATATGGTGTAGAAGCTTTTTGCCAGAAATGCTCCGATATTGGTATTGACGGACTCATTATCCCAGACCTTCCTGTAGATGTTTACCATGAGCAATATCAAGCAATATTTGAAAAACACGGACTCATAAATGTATTTTTAATTACACCGCAAACCTCAGAAGCACGGATTCGTTTTATAGATTCGGTTTCTAACGGGTTTATTTATATGGTAAGTTCTGCCAGTGTAACAGGAGCTAAAAGCAATTTTGGGGATGCTCAAAGTGAATATTTTGAAAGAATTGCGAATATGAATTTAAAAGCACCACAAATTGTTGGCTTTGGTATTAGCAATGCCGAAACTTTTAAAGCTGCCACAACACATGCCAAAGGAGCAATTATAGGCTCTGCTTTTATCAAAATGATTCAAGAAAAAGGAATTAAAGGCATTGATGCTTTTGTTAAAGGAATTCAATAAAAAAACACACTTTAATTGTAAACTCGTCTAAACGAGTTCTATTAAGAAGGTCTAGGAGTTAATTTCCTAGACCTTTTTTAACACTTTTTCTTTCTATAAAACCTCATCCTTTTACCCTTCTACAGCTAGAATTATAGTGCTTTTGCATTAAATCTTATAATTCTATTCTTAAATTTTAATTGTACTCTAACGTTATATGTTAAAATATAAATTAAACAAACGTTTAATTTAAACAATTGTTTAATTTTGCACAGAATTTCTAACATTCATTTTTATGGAGTTAAATGAGAAGCAAATAAAAATACTAGAAGTAGCAGAAAAAATGTTTGCCGAAAACGGATATGATGGCACTTCTATTAGAGCTATTGCTAAAGAGGCAGACATTAATATTGCAATGATTTCTTACTATTTTGGATCTAAAGAGAAACTACTAGAATCTCTTTTGAGCTACAAAACAGCAAACTTCACTATGGAGTTAGAATCTATTTTATCTAAAGACATAGATTACCTACAGAAAATTGATGAAATAGTTACTGTATTAGTTGCCAGAATTCATAGAAATAGACGTGTTTATAAGATTATTCACTTTGAATATTCAAATGAAACGCGTCAAATAGATTTTGAAAGTTACATTCAGATAAAGAAAAACAATTATTTAATTATTGAAGACTTTGTTAAGAAAGGACAAAAGGCAGGAGTATTCTCAAAAAAAGTAAATATCCCTTTAATAATCCCAACTGTATTAGGATCATATTTCAATTTTTATTACAACAAACGGTTCTATAAAGACATCCATCAACTGTATACCACAGATTCCTTAGATGATTTTATACACACAATTCTTACAGACCATATAAAACAAACAATAAAAGCACTATTAACTTATGAAGCGTAAAATTATATTCATATGCCTACTAGGTATTTTAGGTATTAAAAACATGCAATCGCAGGAAACCTCGCTTACGCTAGAGGAAGCTATTAAATTAGCGCTCCTAAACAGCGACGAGTCAAAAATTGCAGACACTAAAGTAAACACTGCTGGCTATGAAGTAAAAGTAGCAAAAAGCAAACGGTACCCAGATTTAAAAATTGCTGGACAATACCAACACCTTACTAAGGTTAACGCCGATATAAAATTTGATACTGGCGGACAACAAAATGGAGCTGCAGAACCAGACATTAGCAGTTTAATGCTTGGACAAGCAACTGCTTCTGTTCCTATTTTTACAGGTTTTAAACTAAATAATTTAGTAAAAGCTAGTAAAAATAATTATGAAGCGGCTACACTAGATGCTAAAAGTGATAAAGAAGATATTGCATTACAGACAGTAAATGACTACGTAAATTTATACAAAGCCCATAAAACTGTAGCGCTTATCCAAGAGAACCTAAAAAGTGCTCAACAGCGTGTAAAAGATTTCACCGCTATGGAACAAAATGGCCTTTTAGCGAGAAATGATTTATTGAAAGCTCAATTACAAGAATCTAATATTGAAGTTAGTTTAGAGGAAGCCAAAAAGAATGAAAAGATTTTAAACTTCAGCTTGGTAACTACCTTAAAAATGCCAAAAAACACTAAAATTAATATTGAAGATAATAATTTTCAACTTACTCTTGGTTCTGAGTTAAATGATAGTATTCAAAGAAGCGATTTAAGAGCATTAGAATACCGAAAAGAAGCTGCTGAAAACAATATCAAAGTAGCTCAAAGTAAATACTACCCAAGTATTTCTTTAATGGGAGGTTATGTTGCATTAGACATTAAAAATGCACTTACCATTACAGATGCTATGAATTTTGGGGTTGGAGTGTCTTATAATTTAGCTGATATTTTTAAAGCAAAAAGTGATGTTAAAGTTGCTAAAAGTCAAGCTGAAGAACTACAACATACTATAGATATGGTTCAAGATAAAATTCAGATTCAAATTGAAGATGCTACTCAAAACTACAATCTTGCCAATAAAAAATACGATGTATATCTAAAGTCTGAAGAACAAGCTATTGAAAATTATAGAATTGTAAAAGATAAATATGACAATGGATTGGTAGACACCAACGATTTACTTGAAGCAGATATTGACCAGCTTCAAGCTAAAATCAATTTGGCATATTCTAAAGCAGACATCATACAAAACTATTATGAGCTTTTAAATGCTCAAGGACAAATAAACACAGACGTACAATAATCTACTATTATCAATAAAATGGAACAAAAGAAAAAAACAAACAAGAAATTCACCCTCATTATCGGTTCTTTAATCATTATAGGAATTATATACGGTGGAATTAAAATAGTTCATTCTTTTTCTCATGAAGAAACAGATGATGCACAAATAGAAGCTAATATGAGTCCGATAATCCCTCATGTAGGTGGTTATGTTGAAAAAGTATATGTGAGCGATAATGAAAAAGTTAAAAAAGGAGATACACTTTTCACTATTAATGATCAAGATTATATGGTACAGTTAGAGCAAGCAAAAGCTGCGCTAGCAGGAGCCGAGAGTCAATTAATAGTAGCAAAAGCAAGTATTGGTTCTTACCAAGCTAATGTAGCTACTTCTAATGCGCAAGTAAACTCTGCAGAAGGAAATTTAGAGAATGCAAAAATTACTTTATGGAGAGCAGAAAATGACTTTAAACGTTATGAGAATTTATATAAAAATCACTCTATAACCGAACAACAATACGAAGAGGCGCTTGCTGCTAAGCAATCCGCAGAGAAACAATTAGAAGTATTAAAAAGTCAGCAAAACGCAAGTGCTAGTCAACGTAAAGCTGCGGTTTCTCAAACAGAAATTTCAGAAAAACAAGTGGCAGTTGCCGAAGCAAATGTAAAAAGTGCACAAGCACAATTAGATGCTGCGAGACTAAACTTAAGTTACACTTTTGTTACTGCGCCTATAGACGGACAATTATCTAACGTTGATTTACAAGAAGGGCAATTTGTTCAACCAGGACAATCGTTATTTTATCTAGTAAATACTAACGATAAATGGGTGGTAGCAAACTTCAAAGAAACCCAATTAGAAAAAATGAGTATTGGGCAAAAAGTAACTATAGAAGTAGATGCTTATCCTGGAGAAGAATTCAATGCGGTAATTACTGCTTTCTCTCCAGCAACAGGAGCTAAATTTTCTTTATTACCTCCAGATAATGCTTCAGGAAACTTTGTTAAAACAATACAACGTCTTCCAGTTAAAATAGATTTTTCAAAAGATAACGACACTGAAAAACTAGCAAAATTACGTTCAGGAATGAATGTTTTGGTAGATGTTCATTTAAAATAAGTTATGGCAGAAGCACAAGTTCAAGTTCAAGACGAAGACAGTTTAGTAGAATATGGTTTTACTAGGGTCATAATAACCATTACGGCTATTCTTTGTGCCCTTCTAGAAATTATTGACACTACAATTGTTAACGTTGCATTAAACGACATGAGAGGTAGCTTAGGGGCTTCTCTTACAGATATTGCCTGGGTTATTACGGCCTATGCAATTGCAAACGTAATTATTATCCCAATGACCAGTTGGTTGTCTAAACAATTTGGGAGACGTAATTACTTTGCAGCTTCAATTATAATATTTACTGCAGCATCCTTTTTGTGTGGAAATGCAACAAATTTATGGGAACTAGTAGCTTTCCGATTCATACAAGGTATGGGAGGCGGAGCATTACTAGTTACGGCCCAAACAATTATTACAGAAACGTACCCTGTTGCAAAAAGAGGAATGGCACAAGCTATTTATGGAATGGGAGTAATTGTTGGTCCTACATTAGGACCTCCATTAGGTGGTTATTTAGTAGATAATTTCTCTTGGCCATATATATTTTATATCAATGTGCCTATTGGAATTATTGCCACATTTTTAACCATTATATATATTAAAAGTCCAAAGTATGGAGAAAAGCTAAAAGCAAGTCAAGTAGACTGGTGGGGTATTATCTTTCTAGCTTCTTTTATTGGTTCCTTGCAATATATTTTAGAGCACGGACAACAAGACGATTGGTTTGCAGATACCACTATAATAATACTAACTATTGTATCTGGTCTAGGATTGTTATTATTTATATGGAGAGAACTTGTATATGAACACCCAATTGTAAACCTCAGAGTTTTAAAAGATTACAACCTAAGAATCGGTACTATTTTAACATTTATTCTTGGTTTTGGTTTGTATGGTTCTACCTTTATTATTCCAATTTACACCCAATCTATTTTAGGATGGACAGCCACCGATGCTGGTTTACTACTAGTTCCAAGTTCTGTTACCACCGCACTAATGATGCCTATTATTGGTAAACTTTTAGAGCGTGGAGTTCCACAAAAATACTTAGCAGCCATTGGGTTTGTAGTATTCTTTATTTATAGTTATTGGATGTATAACATGATGACTCCAGATACTGGTTCCGAACATATGTTTTGGCCTCTAGTAGCGCGTGGATTTGGGTTAGGATTACTATTTGTTCCAATAACAACCTTATCTCTTTCTACATTAAGAGGAAAAGACATTGGAGAAGGTGCCGCATTTACAGGGATGATGAGACAATTAGGGGGATCTTTTGGGATTGCAATTATCACTACGTTTGTTGCCAGATTAAGTCAGCAACACCGAGTGGACTTATTACCAAACCTCTCAAAAATTGATTTTAAAGTACAGGAGCGATTGCAAGCGTATCAACAAATGTTTATGTCGAAAGGTTTTAGTGTAAACGAATCTTTAGATAAAGCATATCAATTAATGGAAGGAAGTATTACCTTACAAAGTACGGTATTGTCTTACATGGATATATTTTTATATTTGGGGATTCTATTTCTAATTTGCGTTCCTTTTGTATTAATGATTAAAAAAGGTAAAGGCAAAGTTGATGCTTCAGCAATGCACTAACTATTTAAATGTTAAACCATTAACAATAACTTACAATTGTTTTAAGAGCCTTTTCCCAAGTTCATTTGTATCTTTAAGTAAACTAAAAAAAAGAAATTATGAGCACTATTAAAGATAAAAAATGGAAAAGAAAACAAGAACAAACAAATCCTACAAACCCAACGGGAAATAGGAATATAGATACTAATAAGTTTGATATTGATGAGAAAACCATCAAAGATCAACAGAATAAAAAATAAAATCCCCCAATAATTTGTACCGATAATCAATTAATTATCATACAAAATATTTAATATACTGAAGCACTCTAAAATCAATAGTATTGAGATTAGGGTGCTACTTTTTAAGTGCTTTATATTCTGGTTTAGCTCCCACCGCCCTATTTGCCGCTCCCGATGGGGCTGTTAATGAAACTGTTTTTATATTTCGATTCCCAATTTTAAATTGATACTCACGAGGTACATCCGAAGAAATAGTTTCTAATTTTATTCCTTTATCCTTTAATTGCTTCCTAAAAAGATATTCAGGACCATTTTTACTATTTCCTCCCATAAATAAAATGGTATCAATAGTAGGATTTTCTTTTAAATAAAAAATCAAATCCCGGCATTCTATATTCTTCATCCCCAAATCTGACGCGTCTATTTGTTCTCTTTCTGCGGAAGCAACTATATCACAAATCCCAATTTGATAGGCTGCCAAAAATAATTTACGCTGCTGTATAGCTTCTTCCGTAGTTTCAAAAACTAAATTCAAACTGAAGATTCTATTTAAAATGGGCCACAAATATCCATCTCTACTTCCGTAAGAAAAATCTACATCGCCTTCTTTAAACACTTTTTCCGTAAATCTTGGCGGAGGTAATGTTCCTACAATTAATTTAGTTGCATTTTTAGGAATAAATGGGGAATAAGGATGTGTATGAAGAAACATATTTTTTAATTTATTGTTGTCCGATAAAAGCTAACAGAATTTATTGGACTCCACTTATATCAAGGTTCAAAATGAGATTTTCAAGATAGACCCTTGCTATTAATAAAAAAGTTTTTTTAGTAATGTTGCTTTTTTAAACTACATATTTTAAGATAGTTAAAATTTAGTCTTTGTTCTTTTTCTTACAGCGAAGCGGTCTTATATTTTTACTCGGACATTAATGATTTTAATTAGAAGGACAAATTAAGTAACTTTAGTCAAATTTTAAATGAAAACGTAATGGGAAAAGGAGATAAAAAAACAAAACGCGGAAAAATAAGTAGAGGAAGCTACGGAGTAAGACGCAGAAGAAAAATTAAAAAGCAAACTCCTGTAGAAGAAAGAATAAGTGTAGACACTAAAAAATAGTTATAATAATCAAAGGTTTAAAAGCAATGTACAGTTGCCGAACTGAGCTTGTCGAAAGGAGCTTGTCGAACTGAGCTTGTCGAAGTTTCAAGCAACTAACTCTTAAAAACATCCTTCGACAAGCTCAGGGTGACATATAGAACTTAAACACTTTATACACCTTTCAATAGGTGTGTTTTTCAATTTTATTAGTATGATTTTGTTAGATTAAAACACCCAAATAGTGGTACTTTTACCTCACAAAAACTAATTCATTTTTCTTTTTAGTGTATTCTTCACTAAACGAATATCCGTCGTAATTAAAGCCTTTTAAATCTTCAATGGTTTTAGCATCGGTATCTACAATATACCTAACCATAGAGCCTCGAGCCTTTTTGGCAAAAAAGCTAATTATTTTTAGTTTGTCATTCTTCCAATCTTTAAAAACTGGAGTAATCACAGGAACTTTCAATGCTTTTTCATCAACAGCACCAAAATATTCATTACTAGCTAAATTTAAGAAAAGTTCGTCTTCCGAAAGTTCTTCATTGAGTTTTGCTGTCACTTTTTTCTTCCAAAACTCATAGAGATTTTTATTTTTTCCTACAGTTAATTTCGTTCCCATTTCCAAACGATACGCTTGCATTAAATCTAATGGTTTTAATACCCCATAGAGTCCGCTTAAAATTCGTAATCTATCTTGAAGAATAGACAATTTTTCTTTCGGAATATTATAAGCATCCAACCCAGTATACACATCTCCATTAAAAGCAAAAACTGTTGGTCTTGCATTTTCAGGAGTAAAGGGTGTTGTAAAATCTTGATTCCGTTGCCAGTTTAAATCTGCTAACTTATCAGAAATACTCATCAGCTCAGAAAGTTTTTTAGGCGATTTCTTTTGGAGCACCGTATTCAACTTTTCAGCTTCTGGTAAAAAATCGGGTTGTGTATATTTTTCTGTAGGCAATTTTGATTCGAAATCTAACGACTTTGCTGGCGATACAACTATCTTCACGTATATAGGATTTTAATTATTCAACTTCTATTTCAAAGTTAAAGATACAATCTATGTTTTACTTTTTTCAGTTTATAGATTCAGTGTTTTCTATTGATAGATTAGTAAAATTTATAATGCCTTTATAGTCTAGGCATAAGCACTCAGGTAAGCGCCTCCATATTTATATTGCTTATTCGGTAATTTCTTGATGTTTGGCATAGCCTCTCCACTTTTCTATACATTCCTGCATATCTTCTGGAATTTCAGTATCAAAACTTAGAAATTTTCCTGTTACAGGGTGTTCAAAACCAAGTGTTTTAGCATGCAATGCCTGCCTTGGTAAAATTTTAAAGCAATTTTCTACAAATTGTTTATACTTACTAAATGTAGTTCCTTTTAATATTTTTTCACCTCCATAACGTTCGTCATTGAACAAAGTGTGTCCAATATACTTCATATGAGCTCGTATTTGGTGAGTCCTTCCAGTTTCTAATTTACAAGAAACTAAGGTAACATATCCAAAACGCTCCAACACTTTAAAATGTGTAATTGCTTCTTTTCCATTATCTCCTTCAGGAAAAACCGTCATTTGCAAACGGTTTTTGGGATGCCTCCCAATATGCCCTTCCACAGTTCCCTCTTCTTCCTCTATATTCCCCCAAACTAATGCAACATATTCCCGTTCACTAGTTTTATTAAAAAACTGTTTAGATAGATGCGCTAACGCCTCTTCTGTTTTGGCTACAACCAAAAGTCCGCTAGTATCTTTATCTATTCTATGTACCAATCCTGGGCGCTCATTGCTATTCATCGGAAGGTTTTCGAAATGATAAATAAGTGCATTTATTAAAGTTCCAGAGTAATTTCCATGTCCAGGATGCACCACCATTCCTGCAGATTTATTTACCACCAAAAGGGTATCATCTTCATAAACTACATCTAAAGGAATGTTTTCTGGAGTTAATAAATATTCATGTGGAGGATGTTCAAAAAGTACTTTAACCTCATCATTCGCTTTAACCTTATGATTTGATTTTACGGCAGTTCCATTTACATAAATATTCCCATTTTTTGCTGCTTGCTGAATTTTATTACGGGTTGCATTTTCAATAAAATTCATTAAAAACTTATCCACCCGTAAAGGCTCCTGCCCTTTTCCAGCAGTAAAACTATAATGCTCGTAAAGTTCGTCGTCTTGGTTAAAATCGTCTTGCGTTTCCTCTATCATTTTAATTTCTGCTATTATTCTACAACAACTTCGGCATTGTTTCCATTTCCGCAAACCAACTCCACTTCTGTTGTTTTTGGCAACTGATGTCCTGGTAAAATATTCTCCCCTTCATAACGTACATAATACACCATATCTTTACCAATTTCATTGATGTAAGAAACTTTTCCCACATTAAGACCAACAGCTTTAAGCATGGACTCTGCATTACGTTTGGTTACTTGCATAACATTAGGAACAATTACTTTTCTATAACCAGAGGGATTTATGGTTAAATAGATTTTCCTCCCTTCCTTCACCTCATTATTTGCTTTCGGACTTTGTTCAATAACCGAAAATCGAGGATAATCTGGATTGTAATTAGTAGAATCTAACACTGCGTAATTTAAATTTGCTTTGTCCACAATTTCTTCTACTTCTCTCAAAGATTTTTTAGATAAATCTGGCACCAATACAAACTCTCCATGGTTGGTGGTTATTTTTAAATACTGAAGTGTTAATATTACTAAAACAACGATTGCTAAAACAGCCAATCCTATTTGTTTTAAAAAAGTCTTACTTGTTATAAATTTTATAAAGCTCATGGTTTTTTATTATTCAGCAAAGATATAAAAACTAGACACCTAATTTTATTTCTATTTGTATTTAGGTTTAAAGTATTTTTTTGATTGAAATTATTAATACTTTTGAATAACGTTAAATTCCCTTTTATAATATTTAAAATGAAGAAAAATATAGGTGTAGTTATGGGGGGGTACTCTTCTGAGTACCAAATTTCCTTAAAAAGCGGTGATGTAGTCTGTAAACATTTAGACCCTGAAAAATATAATGTATATAGAATCCATATATTAAAAAACAAATGGGTTTATGTTGCTGAAGATGGGACGGAAATCCCAATTAACAGAGGAAATTTCACCATTACATCAGAAGGAAACACAATTGAAT
The DNA here is from genome assembly GCF_056857615.1 of Galbibacter sp. L-19. Lineage (NCBI taxonomy): Bacteria > Pseudomonadati > Bacteroidota > Flavobacteriia > Flavobacteriales > Flavobacteriaceae > Galbibacter > Galbibacter sp. L-19. Next base: position 56,851 of record NZ_JBSXNL010000052.1, on the reverse strand, counting down.
TTGATTGTATTTTTAATGCCATACATGGAACTCCAGGAGAAGATGGATACTTACAAGGTTATTTAAAACTCTTGGAAATTCCACATACTTCTTGCCCAATGTATCAAGCAGGGCTTACTTTTAATAAACGGGATTGCTTGGCTACATTAAAACCTTTTGGAATAAAATGTGCATCTTCCTATTATATAAACAAAGGGCAACCTATTAATGAAGATGAAATTATAGCAAAAGTTGGACTTCCTTGTTTTGTAAAAGCAAATAAAGCAGGTTCTAGCTTTGGAGTTTCAAAAGTGCATACTAAAGAAAATTTAGCGGCGGCTATAGAAGTTTCTTTCAAAGAAGATGACGAAATTATTATCGAGTCTTTTCTAGATGGAACAGAAGTTTCTGTTGGTGTTATTACCTATAAAGGAGAAGTAACTGTTTTACCTATTACTGAGATTGTTTCTGAAAACGATTTCTTTGATTATGAAGCAAAATACCAAGGGAAATCTCAAGAAATTACGCCTGCACGAATTAGTGATGAAATGACACAAAAGGTTACAGAAGTTGCTAAAAAAGTATACAATACACTAAAAATGAAAGGTTTTAGTCGCAGTGAATATATTTTTGTTGACGGAGAACCCTATCTTTTAGAAGTAAATACCATTCCAGGAATGACCACCGAAAGTATTTTACCACAGCAAGCTGCAAAAGCTGGAATTTCTCTAAATGAGTTATTCAACAATGCAATAGAAGAGGCGTTTAAAGCATAAAGAGAATTCTTAAAATAACTAATTTATAATCCCGACTACTTATAATAGAGTCGGGATTAAAATTATCTCCTCTCCACTTTCCTGTTTTATTTTAACAGTTATTCCAAAATCAATTTCCCTATATTTACATAGCTATTACTCAATTTTTGTAAAAACATTACGATGCGAAGAGCTATTTTCCCAGGGTCTTTTGACCCAATAACATTAGGTCACTACGATATTATTACACGTGGAATTACCCTTTTTGACGAATTGGTTATTGCCATTGGTATAAATGCTGAAAAAAATTATATGTTCACTCTAGAAGAAAGAAAGCATTTTATTGAAGAAGCTTTTAGGAATCAGCCAAGAATAAAAGTAATGACATACGAAGGCTTAACAGTTGATTTCTGCAAAAAAATTGATGCGCAATTTATTTTGCGTGGATTGAGAAATCCAGCAGATTTTGAATTTGAAAAAGCCATTGCACATACAAATCGAAAATTATCTGAAATTGAAACTGTATTTTTATTAACTTCCTCTGGAAAAAGTTACATTTCTTCTTCTATTGTAAGAGATGTAATAAGGAATAATGGAGATTATACTGGCTTAGTTCCAGAAACCGTTAGAGTGAAATAATTTACACCCAACAATAAATCCCCTAAATAACCCTACTATTTAAATTTATGACGAACCTACTTACCATGGAACAATGTCCAGCCCCAATGGCCTTGTTCGATAAAAAGCTTTGCTTACTAACAGCATCCAATGCTTGGTATGACTTCTTTTCAATCTCAAAAGAAAGTATTGATAAAAAATTGTTTTTTGAGATACTTCAGAAAAAAAGTTCCTCTTTAAGCAATGCACTTCTATATGCTCAAAACACCTCTGAAATAATTGAGAGCGAAGATTTTTTTTACAAATCTCAAAATATAGCGGTATGGTTTCTGTATAAAATTCAAGCTTCTGAAGATGGTTTTTTAGTGTATTTAGAAGACATTTCAGCAAAAAAAGAAAATGAAAAAAATAAAATTTTTCTAGCACAAACAAGTAGAGTTGCATGTATAGGAACTTGGTTTTTTGATGTTGAAAATGATATCCTAGAATGGTCTCCAATTACAAGAGAAATTTTTGAAGTTCCGTCCAATTTTATTCCAACAATAGAAAAAACTTTTAGCTTTTTTAAAGAAGGAATTCATATAGAAAAGGTTATTAACAGTATTAATAACGCAATAGAAAAGGGCACTTCATTTGATTACGAAGTATTAATAGTTACTCAAAAAGAGAATGAAAAATGGGTGCGTTTTCGTGGAGATGTTGAGCAAGAAAATGGACATACAAAAAAGATTTATGGAACCTTAAAAGATATAGATCACAAAAAAAATACAGAACTTCAATTAGCGCTCAAAGAGAAACAAATAAAAAGTACCAAAAGAGCCCTATCAGAAAATAAACAGGTTTTTAAAAGTATTTTTAATTCTACTTTTCAATTTACAGGCTTTTTAAATATAAAAGGAAGACTTATAGATATTAATGAACCTGCATTAAGTTTTGGAGGTTTACAATCTGAAGACGTTATAAATAAATATTTCTGGGACACTTATTGGTGGAAAAGTTCTGATAAAGAACAGAAGAAACTGAAGAGAAACTTCAAAAAAGCGGCAAAAGGAGAATTTATAAGGTATGAAGCCAAAGTTCTAGATAAAAATAAAGAAACTGTTTATGTAGATTTTTCATTGAAACCTGTTTTTGATGAAAAAAAACGAGTAAACTTTTTAATTGCTGAAGGAAGAATTATCCAAGAAATGGTGGAAGCTAGAAAAAAACTTAAAGAAAGTGAAAAGCTCCATAAAACGCTATTAGAACTCTCCCCAACAGGACTCGTGTTAAATGATGCCTTATCTGGAGAATTTCTAGACATGAATAACTCTTTTAAAAACAGTACGGGTTACACAACTCAAGAACTTTTAAAAATGACCCACCTCGATGTGGTTCCAAAAGATGAAAAAAACAAAGAACTTCGAGCTTTAAAAGAGGTATTAAACAATGGAAAATATGGCCCTTATGAGGGGCATTATCTAAATAAAAATAACGAATTAGTCCCTACTTTAAATACCCGAGTTTTAATTACCAATTCTTCAGGGAGGAAGCTTATCTGGTCCGTAATTCAAGATATTACACATATCAAAGAAAAAGAGGAAGAACTTCTGGAGGTTATTAATGTAGCAAGTGAACAAAACAATAGACTCCTAAATTTTGCCCATATTGTTTCTCACAACCTACGTTCTCACGCTTCAAATTTCTCTATGTTAATAGAGCTTTTAGGAGTAGAAGAAGACGTTTTCAAAAAGGTGGAAATTATAGAGATGCTAAACTCTGCTTCTAGCAATATGTTAGAGACTATAGCTAACCTCAACGAGATTATTGCTATTAATACTAACTTGAATATTAAAACAGAAACTGTAAATTTAAAAGAAGAAATTGACGAAGCTTTTACAAATATTAGCGAACTCATAAAAGGAACATTTACAGAAGTAGAAAATAATATTCCAGAAAATGTTAATATAAATGTTGTTAAAGCATATTTAGAGAGCATTTTATTGAATATCTTCACTAATGCAATTAAGTACAAGGCTCCAAAAAGATATCCTAAAATTACAATAAATTGCGAACACGTAAAAGGTTTTACAATTTTAAGCGTTACAGATAATGGTTTAGGGATAGATTTAGAAAAACACGGTCATAAACTCTTTGGAATGTATAAAACTTTTCATGGAAATAGAGATGCTCGTGGAATAGGTCTCTTTATCACTAAAAATCAAATTGAAGCCATGAAAGGTAAAATTGAAGCCGAAAGCGAACTTGATAAAGGAACAACATTTAAAATATACTTCAATGAAAACTATTAATGCCATTTGTTTAATCGACGATGATCCGATTACAATCTTCAGCGTTAAAAAACTCATAGAGGTAACCAAGATTACGCAGCAAGTAATTTCGTTTAACAACGGAATCGAAGCACTAGATTATTATAAAAATACGAGTACAGAATTATTCCCTACGCTTATTTTACTAGATTTAAATATGCCTATTATTGATGGATGGGAATTTATTGATGCTTTTAGCAAACTAGAAATTAGCAAAAAAACATTCATCTACATTTTAACCTCTTCCATTAATCCAGAAGACATTAAAAAAGTAGATGAATACGATAAGAAACACCCTTTTTCTATCAAGCATTTAATTAAACCAGTTACTAAAGAAAAATTAAACGAATTGGCTATATCTATATGTAATTAGCAAGGGTTTAAATATATGTTTGTATGATTTTACTCCTCTTCAATAAGTTTATATTCTGAAAGCGACTTCGGAAATTTCTCTGGATTTGCTGCTAAATGATACCTCGGATCGTTTACAGCAACCACTATTACCTCTCTAAATTTAGGAGACGATTTATACAAGAGTGCTTTACAATCTTCACTTAAATGCTTCAGTTTTATTGTCTTTCCTGCTGCTTCATATTTTTCAACAATATTATAAATTGCCTCAATAGCAGAATGGTCGCTTACTCTAGATTCTACAAAATCAATTTCGATGTTATCAGGATCGCCTTTAACATCAAATTTTTCATTAAAAGCAGCAATTGATCCGAAGAATAAAGGTCCCCAGATTTCATATACTTTAGTTCCGTCATCTTTAAAACGCTTACGAGCTCTAATTTTCTTGGCATTTTCCCAAGCAAATACTAAAGCAGAGATAATTACACCTACAAATACTGCAATTGCCAAATCGTAAATAACAGTAACAGCAGACACTATTACTAAAACAATAGCATCAGATTTTGGTATTTTTCTAATAATTCTAAAGCTAGACCATGCAAAAGTTTCAATTACCATCATAATCATTACTCCTACCAAAGCTGCAATTGGCACTTGTTCAATATATTTATCTGTAAACAATATAAAAGTTAATAATGTCAATGCCATCATTACTCCAGACAAGCGTCCTCTTCCTCCAGCATTAATATTAATAACAGTTTGTCCAATCATACCGCAACCTCCAGTTCCACCAAAAAGTCCGCTAAGCATATTACCTGCTCCTTGCGCTATACATTCTCTATTTCCATTCCCTCGTGTCTCGGTTAATTCGTCCACCAAATTCATCGTCATCAGAGACTCTATTAAACCTACACAAGCCGCTAAAAATGCATATGGAAGTATAAAACTAAGCGTATCTAAATTAAACGGAAGATTTTGCCATAATTCCATATTTGGCGTAGGCAATTCTCCTTTTAATCCAGTTCCACCACCTTCTATAATATAAGAACCTACTGTACTTACATCCATTCCACTAACCACCACAATAGCAGTTGTAATTAAAATAGCCGTTAAAGATGCTGGTATTTTTTTTGTAATTCTAGGTAACAACCAAATAACTCCCATGGTGAGTAAAACAAGCCCAATCATAGTATACAATTCAGTTCCTTCCATTGGAATATTGATGTATTTTTTAACGCCTTCTGCTGTTACTTCAAGCTTTTTATGCGTAAACATTTTTACCTGTGCTATAAAAATAACAATAGCCAAGCCGTTAACAAACCCCATCATTACAGGGTGAGGAATTAATCGTACAAACCTTCCTAGCTTAAAAATTCCTGCAACAACTTGAAAAACTCCCATCATAACCACGGCAGCTAGCAAGTAGTAGTACCCCATATTTTCAACGGGTACATCAAACATCATCCCTTTTGTATGTCCTTCAGAAATCATAGTAACAAAAATAACTGCTACCGCTCCTGCAGCTCCAGAAATCAATCCTGGTCTTCCTCCAAAAATAGCTGTAATTAATCCGATTATAAAAGCCCCCGAAAGTGCTACCAATGGATCTATTTGCGCAACAAAAGCAAATGCTACAACTTCTGGAATCATGGCTAAAGAAACCGTGATTCCCGCTAAAACATCGTCCTTTGCATTTGGAACTATCTTTCTAATAAACTCAGTCATAATACTATATTCTTCTTAGTAGGGTTAAAAAAGTCACTTCTCTATTTATGAGGATGTTAACTTTTAAAGAGTGCAAAACTACTCCAAATTTTCAGTTAGACAAATAGATCACACTACTATATTGTTATAGAATTCATATTTTTGTTTCACCTAATTCGTAAAAAAAGCCTCATGAAAAAAATATCGGTTATTTTAATTATTCTAATCTCTTTTATAAAACTACAAGCCCAAAAAACCGATTTTACTACAGAGTTTGAAAAATCCAGAGGAAAAGCTACAGCTACTTATAACGAAACTATTTCCTATTTTACAGATTTAGCAAAAACATATCCTTCAATTAAAATAATAGAAGAAGGCCTTACAGATAGCGGAAAGAATTTACATCTAGTCCTTTTAAATCCTGATGAAAACTTTAATATAAAAGACATTAGAAAAAATAAAAGAATTCTTTTTATAAATAATGGAATTCATCCAGGTGAACCAGATGGAATTGATGCTACCATGATGCTTTACAGAGATATTGCTCAAGGCAAAATTAGTATCCCTAAGCATACCGTATTGGCTACAATTCCAATTTACAATATTGGAGGATCTTTAAATAGAAATAGCACTTCTAGAACTAATCAAAATGGCCCTTTAGCATACGGATTTAGAGGAAATGCGAGAAACTACGACCTCAACAGAGATTTTATAAAAAACGATACTAAAAATGCCCAAGCATTTGCCAAAATATATCACTACTTACAACCCGATGTTTTTATTGACAACCATGTAAGTAACGGTGCCGATTATCAATATATTTTAACTCATCTTTTTACGCAACACAACAAACTAGGAGGAGAAGCCGGTACATACCTACATGAGCAACTTATGCCAGAAATGATTGCTTCTCTTAAAGAAAAGGATTACGACATTACTCCTTATGTAAATGTTTTTAATGAAGTTCCTGAAAAAGGGTTTTCACAATTTTACGATGCTCCTCGGTATTCTACGGGCTACACTACCCTATGGAATACACTTGGAATGATGGTAGAAACGCATATGCTAAAAGACTATAAGAAAAGAGTTTACGGAACTTATGAATTGATGCGGAGCATGATTGAAGTTATCGAAAAAGATTATAAAAAAATTAAAGCAGTAAGAGAAGCTACCAGCAATTCTTTTTTAAATGCTGAAAGTTATGCGGTTAATTGGGAGGTAGATAAAAGCAAACACTCTACCCTAAATTTTAAAGGCTTTGAAGGCGAACGCATTCCAAGTGAAGTAACAGGATTAGAACGTTTAAAATATAACCGAAATAAGCCTTTTACAAAAGAAGTTACTTATTATGATACGTTTAAAGCAACAAAAACTGTTCAGGTTCCTGAAGCGTATTTAGTTCCAAAAGCATGGACCAAAGTGGTTGATTTATTAAAACTAAACAACGTTGTTTTAGATGAAATAAAAGATACTAAAGAATGGAATGTAGAAGTTTATCATATAGCAGATTTTTCTACAGTTGAGAGTCCGTATGAAGGTCATTACCTACACAAAAACACCTCTGTTACAAGAGAAAAAGAAACGCAACTTATTAACGCAGAAGATTATTATTTAATTAGAACTCGTCAGAAAAGTATCCGTTATATTTTAGAGACCTTGGAGCCAGAAGCTGTTGATTCTTTTTTTAACTAGAATTTCTTTGATACTATTCTTCAGCAAAAAGAAGGTTTTTCGCCTTATGTTTGGGAAGACAAAGCACTAGAGTTTTTAAACAACAATCCAGCTGTAAAAAAGGAATTTGAAGCTAAAAAAGTAGCCAACAAAGACTTTGCAAACAGTTGGTATGCGCAATTAGATTGGATCCATAAAAAATCTCCTAATTACGAAAAAGCACATTTAAGATATCCTATTTATCGAGTATTTGAAAATTAGATGTTGTTTCAAATATAATTCTGTATAAGTTTTTAAAGGGTTTCTGACTAAAACAATGTTTTTATATTTTCATAAGAATTTTCCATCAATTTAGGAATGTCGGATGCTGGTCGCCATTCGGCTAACTCAATATTTTCGTTACATTGTGGCACTAAAGTACCCTTGTACTTACTCGTCATTAAAAACCAATGCGTTTCTTTTAATTTATAAGTACCATTTCTTTTAAAAATATGGTATGTTTTTTTAAGAAAAGAATCTATTTTTAGCTTCTTTACACCCGTTTCTTCTTCAACTTCACGTATAGCAGCATCTTCTATAGTTTCCCCTTTATCCACTTTTCCTTTGGGCAAATCCCATTTACTATTTCTAAAAATAAATAAAATTTCATCTTCTTTATTTTTAACTAATCCCCCCGCTGCAATGACCAACGGTATTTTTTTTAGGAATTTTTTCATCAGAACCTTCTCATCCTCATAATATATATGGGCGCATTTTATTTTACCTTTATTTAGTTGATGAATTACATCAACAATATCAACAGTTTCCATTAGAAACAATTTGAAATCTGTTTCTTTTTCAATCTTATTGGTTAAAATAATGCGATGTTCATTTACAAAAACTTCATACATTTGCAACATGGTTTTAGATAAAGATACCGCTAAAAAAACAGCAGAACTTTTATTGCAAATTAATGCAATAAAGTTGAATCCGAAAAATCCTTTTACATGGGCTTCCGGATGGAAATCACCAATTTATTGTGATAATAGAATAGTACTATCCTTTCCTCCTATCAGAAATTACGTTAGAGAGCATATGGCAAAGCAACTCGAAGAGCTTTATGGAAAACCCGATGTTATAGCCGGGGTTGCCACTGGAGCTATTGGAATTGGAATGCTTGTTGCCGAGGTACTTAGTCTTCCATTTGTATATGTTAGACCAGAGCCTAAAAAACACGGACGAGGAAACCAAATTGAAGGTTTTTTAGACCGTGGACAGAGCGTTGTTGTGGTAGAAGACTTAATTAGTACTGGAAAAAGTAGCTTAAACGCTGTTAAAGCTTTAAAAGAAGAAGGCGCTAATGTAAAAGGAATGATTGCTATATTTTCCTACGGCTTTGATGTTGCTGATGAGAATTTTAAAGAAAATAATGTTTCTTTATATACATTAAGTAACTACGAGCATTTATTACAACAAGCGGTAGATACCAACTACATCAACGAAAAAGAACTAAAGACGCTACAGGATTGGAGAAAAGATCCTGGAAATTGGAAATAATAATAGCACCATGAAGTTAGAAACAGAAAAAAAGACCGTAAATAAATCTGCTGAAGAATTATATAATTTTTTAGGTGATGTAAAAAACTTTGAAAAACTAATGCCAGAAAACATTAGTAAATTTGAAGTTTTAGAAGACGATAAGTTTCTTTTTGCATTAAAAGGAATGCCAGAAATCGTTCTAAAAATGAAAGAAAAGCAACCGCATAATAAAATTGTATTAGGAGCTGCAAGCGAGAAACTTCCGTTTACACTAACTGCGGATATTGAGAGTTTAGCTGCTGATAAAAGCGAAGCAAAACTAACTTTTGAAGGAGAGTTCAATGCAATGATGGGAATGATGATAAAAGGCCCTATTACAAGCTTTATAAACACCTTAACAGATAATATGGGTAAAGTTTCTTAACAAACAATACCTTATACATTACACATTACAAAAAAAGGGTTAGACGCTGTCTAACCCTTTTTTTGGTAGTAAATTATATCATCAATGGAAAACTAATCCAAATATTTCACCTCTATTTTATCATTCTTCATTCGGACTTTAAGCCATTCTGTCAACTTTTTAGAAGCTTCTATTTTCTTTTCAGACGACATTCCTTTTTCCCATTTTATAATAAACATCGGGATGGTGTCAATCTTTTTAAAATCGGTTTTGATTTCATTACCAAAACCTAGCTCTAAAATATTACTGTAGTTTATCTTAATTTCTTTACTTATTTCCTGAAACGGCACTTCGTTATAGGCAAATCTACTTAAACGGTCTATTTCCTTTTCAAGTACTTTTATCTGCTCATCTTTTGTAACAATTTCTTGTTTTTTAGCTTCGTATAGTTCATTTACATATTGAAACTTATCAAATTGTTTGTTTTCACCCCCCATAATAACAAGTTCAGCATTTTGCAATTTCGAGTATGATTTCATTTTTTCACGCCAAGTTTCTTGAATATTTTTAGGAATTGCAGCATCTCCCATAAAAACCAATTCTATTTTGGATCCTTTTCCTTTATTATATTCTATTACAGAGTACTTATCCAATAAAAACCCTCCATCATCAAACTTATATGGCTTTACATCGTCATTAATAAACTTGGTAGCTTGATTTTTAAAATTAGACTCTTGCAACACATCATAAAAAGTTTTTCCAGCAGGAATCATTACCAAAATGGCAAAAATGGAAGCTATTTGAGCAATGCGTTTACGCTTTTTAGAATTTACATATTTCACCATTGGGAAACGCAGTACCTTTAATACAATAAATGTTGCCAAAGCAATAAAAATGGTATTAATTAGAAAGAGATACATGGCTCCCATTGCATAATCTACATTCCCTTTTGCCAAACCAAAACCTACGGTACATAATGGAGGCATTAAGGCTGTAGCAATTGCAACACCAAAAATAACACTGGCAATAGTTCCCTTTTTTGCTCTTGCAATAACCAAAGCAGTACCCCCAAAAAATGCAATAAGCACATCTCGAATATCTGGTGCTGTTCTGGCTAAAAGCTCAGAAGACTCATCTCGTAAAGGAAACAATTTAAAGAATAAAAAAGCAGTTAGAATACTTAAAATTACCATTACGGCAAAGTTCTTAAGAGATCTTCTTAAGGTATCAATGTCATTAATAGCTAAAGACATTCCAATACCTAAAATAGGCCCCATAAGAGGAGAAATTAACATGGCTCCAATAACCACTGCTGTTGAATTAGCATTTAACCCAATAGATGCAATAAATATTGAGCAAATTAAAATCCAAGAAGTATGCCCTTTAAACGGAATATCGTTTACTATACTTTCTTTAGTAGCCTCTTGATCGGTATTATTTCTAATATCCAATAGCTCAGAGAAAAATAATTTTAAACTCCCCAAGAAACCAGAGAAATCTCTCTTCACCTTTTCTTGGCTGCTATTATCGGTAGGCGTAATATTATCTTGCCCTAATCCGTTTTTCTTTTCTTCTTCCATGTTTCACTATGAATCAGTAAATTTAGTATTCAACCTTTTTAGGAGATCTTTTATCTCTTGCTCTTTTTTCTTAGGGTAAATTAGTAGCTTATCCTTTTCATCTATAACTATATAATTTTTCAAGTCGCCAATAACTACTGTTTTATTTTTTGAAGTATGAATTATATTTCCTTTACTATTTTCCAAAAGTGTTTTAGCATTTACAATAGCATTTTTATTATCGTCTTTTGGTAATTCATTATACAAAGCTCCCCATGTTCCTAAATCATTCCAATCAAAAGAAGCTGGTAGCACATATATATTTTTTGAAGGCTCCATAATAGCATAATCAATAGAAATATTTTCAGCCTCAGGATATGCTTTCGCTATAAAATCTTTTTCTTTTTCAGTATTAATATCATCAAAACCTGTTAAAAACTGGTTCAACATTGGAGCTTGATATTTTTCAAAAGCATTTAAAACACTTTGTACATTCCAAACAAATATTCCTGCATTCCATAAAAAATTCCCTTGTTTTATAAACTTTTTCGCTGTTTTATAATCGGGTTTCTCACAAAAACGTTCCACTCTTTTTACAACTTCAGAAGCATTTTTTTTATGCTCAATATAACCATATCCTGTATTCGGAAAAGTAGGTTTTATCCCCAAAGTCATTAAAACATCCTCATTTTCACAAGTCTCAAAACATAATTTAATATCGTTTACAAAACTATCTTCTTGCTCAATCCAATGGTCGCTTGGAGCAACCACTAGCATAGCATCTGGATTTTTCTTTTTTATTTTTAGGGAGGCATACAATATACAAGGAGCTGTATTTCTCATAGCTGGTTCTAGAATAACCTGTTCACTTTGAACAGTTGGCAATTGTTTCATTACCAAATCTCCATACTCTTCATTTGTTAAAATATAAATATTCTCTGCTGGAATAATTTTATTTAATCTACTGAAGGTTTTTTGAATAAGCGTCTCCCCCGTCCCCAGAATATCATGAAATTGTTTTGGCAGTGCGGCTGTACTAACGGGCCAAAAACGAGACCCGATACCTCCTGCCATCAATATTGCATAGTAATTTTTATTCATCAATCATTAATTAGTTCAACCTCCGCATTGGGTTGAAAAAGGTATACTCTTCCCGTATTAACTTCAACACACTCGTATCTTTTTACGCGTTTATTTCCTCTCTTAAAAACCTTTCCGTTGTGTATTCGAAAAACACTTCCTATTGGGAGTTCAAAGATATAATTTTTATTGTTTTGAGGATCAAATTCTTTCAGCGCTACAGAAAGATACGCATCGGTATCACTACTCGCTTTAGGGTTTTTAAAATGTCGGGCTAGCACAGGTAATAACGAACTAGGAAAAACTTCTGGTCTAATAAAGGGAAGCATCAATTGTTGAAACGTATATTTCCATTCCTGTCCGTGCGGCTTTATAAGTCGCCCATATTTTGTAAAAGCAACTAAATGAGCTATCTCATGCACTAGCGTAATTAGAAATCTATATTTATTTAAATTTGCATTTACAGTAATTTGGTGACTCCCATCTGGTAGTTTCCTGTAATCTCCATGTCTAGTAACGCGTTCATTTACAATTTTTAAATGTACATGATTGAGCTTTATCATCTCCAAACAAGGCGTTACCGCCATTTCTGGAATGTATTTAGATAGAATCTCACGCATTTATTTCCTTTTTACGGGGTGCTATTGCTAACCTGCAATAGTTTCCCATTATAAAATTTATTAGCATTTAAAGAAAATTCTGCAATATATGCTGCCATTTCTTCTGGAGTAGTTGGAGCTTTATAACCTGGAAAGGCTTCTTCTAACATCTCTGTTTGTACCGCTCCTAAAGCCAATACATTAAAAGAAGGGCCTGTTTCTTTATACTCTTCAGCCAATAATTCCGTCAAAGTAATTACAGCTGCTTTTGAAGAACTATATGCAGACAAGCCAGGGAATTTCATACTTCCTTGTACTCCTCCCATACTACTTATTGTAACAACATGACCGTTTTTTGGCATATGTGGCAGCACAAGTTGTGTTAGGGCAAATACTCCTATAACATTTACACGGTACACATCTTCCACCTCTTTCATCGAAATTTCAGCAAATGGCTTGTTTACAATACTCCCCGCATTATTTATAAGCACATCTACTTGTTTCCAATTTTCTTCAATAAAAGTTGTTACTTTTTTTAGTTGAATTTCTTCTGAAATATCACAGTCAAATGCTGTTACATTTGAAATATTAAGATTATTTACAGGCTTACAATTTCTGGAAAGCGCCAATACATTATGCCCTTGTTTTGATAACAATTGTACTAATTCAAATCCTATTCCTCTACTTGTTCCTGTAACAATAATATTTTTAGCCATTACGGTTAATTTATAGCGTATTCATTTTAATTTCCTTTGTTGGCGCGTTAGATATCTTTTCCAACACAGGAATCATTTCATTTATTACGTTTGCCATATGCTCAAAATCCATTTCACTAATCTCATCATCTACATGATGGTAATATGGATAGTTTTCAAAATCAAAGGTGCAAATAGTTTGTGCTGGCACTTTAAACGCTTCATAAAAAGGGTAATTATCGGATCTTTTAAAAAGGTTGTATTCTCCTGCTTTTGGTAAAAATCCAACTATATTTTTTCCTGCATAGGCATTCATCTTTTCAGCCATATTACTTTCCTTATATCCTGTAAGATAAGTTAACGCTTCACGCTGCATAGGCACGCCAATCATTTCAAAATTAATCATTGTATACAGATTAAAATCTTGGCTTTTTAATTTTTCAGCAAGATGCTCAGATCCTAAAAGTCCTTTTTCTTCAGCAGAAAACAAAACAAACAACAAGCTTCTTTTATTAGTTTTATGAGTTCCGAAATACTTAGCAAACTCAATTACTGCACTGGTTCCAGAAGCGTTATCATTAGCTCCATTGGCAATTTCATCTCCTTCTACAGCTTTTGCTGTTCCAATATGGTCGTAATGTGCTCCAATAACAACAAACTCATTTTTTAATTGTGGGTCGTTTCCTTCAACCATTCCTACAACATTATAGGTTGGTTTATCAAAATTTGTTAAGGTATCATGATAGGTTTCAAAATAAGGTTTCACCCCATTTTTCTTAAAAATATTTTCAATGTAGGAAGAGGCTGTGTTTATTCCTTCTGTTCCCGCTTCTCTACCGTTTAATTTATCTGAAGCTAGAAAAGACAAGTTTTTTTCTACTGAAGAAGCACTAGCTACTTTTTCTACAGAAACTTCTGCTTTTGAAGCTGTTTCTGTTACGGTAGTTGTAGTAGACTTACATGCAATTGCTACTAACGATAAGGCAAATAAATATTTTTTCACGTGTATAAAATTTAGTAATTATTTGATAATGAACAACGCTCTTGAATAGCCAAAAAGGCGTTCAATTAAAACCTATTAAATACCACTTACCAACTCTATTTACTGATATAAAATGCATCTTTTCCCTTTCTACTTCAAGATAAAAAGACGTAGCAAAGACTCACTATGTTTTATTTTTCTGTTTTGTATAAAGAAAAAAATCATCATTTTATTTTACAGTAAATTCAATCAATAACTGGTATAATTCTTTTCGATGCAAAACTCTTTAATAAACTCAGAGCAAGCATCGGAATTAAACCCTCTTAAGGGATTTAAATATACCAAAAATCCCGCATAAAGCGGGATTTCTATGTTTATTCTATAAAATTTATCTATGCTAACATGGTTACAGGGTTTTCTAAATACGCCTGTAATGTTTGTAAGAATTGAGCTCCAGTAGCACCATCAACCGTTCTATGGTCGCAGGCCAAAGTAACCTTCATTGTATGTCCAACTACAATTTCTCCATTTTTAACAACTGGTTTTTCAACAATACTTCCTACAGAAAGAATAGCCGAATTAGGTTGATTAATAATTGAAGTAAATTCTTGGATTCCAAACATTCCTAAGTTAGAAACTGTAAAAGTACTTCCTTCCATTTCGGCAGGAGTAATTTTTTTATTTCTAGCTTTTCCAGCTAAATCTCTAACTTGAGAACCAATTTGTGTTAAACTCATTTGGTCTGTAAATTTTAATACAGGAACCAAAAGTCCGTCTTCCACAGCAACAGCAACACCTATATGTACATGGTGATTGTAAACTGTTACATCATTTTTCCATGTTGTATTTACTTGCGGGTGTTTCTTAAGTGCCATTGCACACGCTTTAACTACCATATCATTAAAAGATACTTTAATATCTGGCAAAGCATTTATCTGACTACGAGAAGCCATTGCATTACTCATATCTGCTTCGATAGTTAAGTAATAATGTGGCGCTGAAAATTTAGATTCTCCAAGGCGCTTCGCAATAGTTTTACGCATTTGAGAATTTTTCTTCTCTTCCGTACTTTCTTCTCCTGCGGGTACAAATGGCATTGCCGATGGAGCCGATGAAGCTTGTTGAGAAGCAGGCGCAGCTGTTGTTGCGCTTTCTGCTGGTTTCTTATAATTTTCTATATCTTTCTTAACAATTCTACCGTTCTCTCCAGAACCGTTTACATTAGAAAGATCGATTCCTTTATCTTCAGCCATTTTTTTAGCTAAAGGAGAAACAAAAATTCTGCCGTTTGAAGTAGAAGTAGCTTTTGGAGCTTCTGCTATTTCTTCCTTAGGTGCTTCTGTTTTAGAAGAATCTGAAGAAGTTTCTTTTTCTTTTTTAGCTGAAGCAGTTCCGCCTCCTTTTGAAGCATTTAATACTGCATCAACATCTGTACCTTCTGGTCCAATAACAGCTAAAACATCATCAACAGGTGCCGATTGTCCTTCTTCAATTCCAACATAAAGTAGCTTTCCTGAATAAAAAGACTCAAACTCCATTGTAGCTTTATCTGTTTCGATTTCAGCTAAAATATCGCCCTCTTCAACATCATCTCCTACTTTTTTAAGCCATGAAGCAACAGTTCCTTCTTCCATAGTGTCACTTAGACGTGGCATAGTAACCACTTCTACACCTTCAGGAATTCCTCCTCCACCATTAGAAGTTTCTTCAGAAGATTTTTCTTCGTTAGATGCTTCTTTTTTACTCTCTTCTTTAGCTTCTGCTTTTGAATCTGAAGAATTTTCAGCTCCATTAATTAGTCCTGAAACATCTTCTCCTTCTTCCCCAATGATTGCCAAAAGAGAATCAACAGGTGCACCATCTCCTTCTTGTATTCCAATATGAAGAAGCGTCCCTTCATGAAACGATTCAAACTCCATTGTAGCTTTATCTGTTTCAATTTCAGCTAAAATATCGCCTTCTTCTACTTTATCTCCTACTTTCTTAAGCCATTTTGCAACGACACCCTCTTCCATGGTATCGCTCAAACGTGGCATGTTAATGATTTCTGCCATTATTTTTAAAGTTTATGCTGTAAAAATGGATAATCTTCTTGTTCGTAAACAACGTCGTACATTACATTCTTATCTGGGAAATCTGATTCCTCAGCGAATTTCTCGCACTCTTTTACTAAATCTTTTACTCGTTTGTCAATCTTAGCGATATCTTCATCCTTAGCATATTTCTTATCTAAAAGGATATCTTTAACTTGAGTAATTGGATCTATTTTTTTGTATTCTTCTACTTCGTCTTTAGTTCTATAGTGTTGAGCATCCGACATAGAATGACCACGGTATCTATATGTTTTCATTTCAAGGAAAGTTGGTCCTCCTCCAGAACGTGCTCTTTCTACAGCTTCATGAACTGCTTCGGCAACTTTAACAGGATTCATCCCATCTACAGGTCCACATGGCATATCAAAACCAAGACCTAACTTCCAAATTTCTTGTTCTTTAGAAGTTCTAGCTACAGAAGTTCCCATTGCATACCCATTGTTTTCACAAATAAAAACTACAGGTAAATTCCAAAGCATTGCTAAATTAAAGGTTTCGTGTAAAGAACCTTGGCGCACTGCTCCATCTCCCATATAACATAAAGTTACTCCGTCTCTTTTGAAGAATTTATCTGCAAATGCAAGTCCAGCTCCAAGTGGAATTTGCCCCCCTACAATACCATGACCTCCATAAAAGTTATGCTCTTTTGAAAAAATATGCATTGAACCTCCTAAACCTTGAGAAGTTCCTGTTGCTTTTCCATAAAGCTCTGCCATAACTCTTTTTGGATCTACGCCCATACCTATTGGTTGAACATGGTTACGATATGCAGTAATTAATTTATCTTTTTTAGGATCGATAGCATGCAAAGTACCTGCTAATACGGCTTCCTGTCCATTATAAAGGTGAAGAAAACCTCTTACCTTTTGTTGTATGTAAACCGCTGCCAGCTTATCTTCAAACTTTCTCCAAAATAGCATGTCTTCATACCATTTCAAGTAAACTTCTTTTGTAACTTTTTTCATCTATATTTTCTTTTTGCCAAAAATTTGCGCATTCAATTTAGAAAAACATTTAACATAAATAGCACCTTACCTAAAAGGTTACGTTTTTCTAAACGCAATACAAAAGTAGCGTTTTCAATAAAAGTGTAAAAATGAAAAAGTGCTTTTATAAAAGATTTTTGTTAAATATTATTCAAAGTAGCTTTTCCGAAGGTAAGTGGTAATAAATCTTTTATAGAATCTGCTTTAACTACTTTCCCTGTTTCCCCCATAAAATAGAGTGCTATGGGTGCTTTTTGATTTTCTTCATATTCAAACATTGATTGCCTACACGCACCACATGGAGGGGTTGGTGTTAACACATTAAATGCATCCGAAGAAGCAGAAATTGCCATCATTTTAATAGAAATGTTAGGATAAAGTGCCCCTGCTTGATAAATAGCAACTCGTTCTGCGCATAAACCAGAAGGAAAAACTGCATTTTCCTGATTATTCCCCACTACAACTTCATCATTTTCTAACACAAGTGCAGCTCCTACTCTAAATTTGGAATAAGGAGCATAGGCATTTTTACGAACATTTACAGCTTTGACCATTAATTCTCTAACTTCAGTAGGAAGTTCATCTAGAGAATCGAAAACAGTAAGAGTTGTTGTTATTTCAAGTTTTTTCATAATGCATTTTTAATCCTTCATAAAGGTTTTAATTCCCCGAGACTACTCATAATATGTGCTAAGTACTCTCGCTCAGATACCTTTTGAGCTAGTTTAAGATAATTCTTTTCCTGAACGCATTAGCAAAATACAATATTTTGATTGAAAACTATTAGTTTTTAGTTTGAGTATCTAAAATGAAAAAAGAAGTTTTCTTTATATTTTAAGGCTTCTTTATTTCATAATTAATTTTTATTGCTTTTTAATAATTACATGGAACATTAAAATAATCATTCTGCTTTGTATCTAAAAATTTAGACATGAATGTTTCAGTTTTAATCATTTAAACGCTATCTAATAATTATAATATTCATCTCCTAAATTAAAGGTAAGAGAAAATCGAAGCGTATTTTCTAATGGGTTTCTTACATTAGAAGTAGAGAATAAATAAGAAAGATCTATAGTTGTTGCTTTAAAAGTGAATCCTGCTCCTAGCGTAAAAAACTTTCTAGCGCCTTTTTCATCATTTTCATGAAAATACCCTGTACGCAAAGCAAAAGCCTCATTATACACATATTCAGCTCCAAAAGCCCAAGTAATCTCTTTTAACTCTTCACTAAACCCATCTGGAGCATCTCCAAAAGAAGTAAACATTCCAGAGAAAAAGCTTTCGTTATAATAATCGTCTTGAGTATCAATCTGACCATCCCCATTAGAATCACTCGGTGTTGGAACTAATAATTTATTAAATTCAGTATTTAATGAAAGTTTATTCATTGGATCAAAAATAAAATCGAATCCTGCTCCAAATTTCAAATTAGTTGGTAAAGGACTTTCTCTACTATCATCTTCATCATATTTCATTTTCGGACCGATATTAGAGATATTAAATCCTCCTTTCCAAACCCCGTTAAAACTATTATATGCTATTTCATGAGAACGATAATAACCTGCTACATCTACTGCAAAAGTGCTTGCAGAAGTACCATCGGTTGTTTCATCTTGATATTTTAAATCCGATCTAATAAACCTTCCAGCTACAGCCATAGAAAAAGTTTCACTGAGTTTTAATGAATAGGAAGCATCTAATGCCAATTCATTTGGTCTTACAATTGTTGGAGCAACTCCCATTTGAGCTTCATTCTCGGTAATAAATTCAATGTCTCCTAAACCAAAATAACGTATGGTTGCAGCCCATGCACTACGCTCGTTAATACGACTATAAAAAGAAGCATTTAACAAGGCAATATCATTAACAAGCTGACTTAAATAGGGGGTGTAACTAAGCCCTACTCCATATTCTCTTTCTGCAAAAGCATATTTAGCTGGGTTCCATTGTTGGGAAAACACATCTGGCGAAGTAGTTACTCCTAACTCTCCCATCCCTCCAGATCTAGCATCTGAAGCAATTGTAAGAAAAGGGACTGCTGTAGTTATTACTCTGGATTCATTTTGAGCTGAGGCATAAGCTGACACTAATAATAGACTCAGAAATAAAAAACTTAATCTCATTTAGTTTAGGTTGAATATTAAAACAAATATAAATCTTTATTGATTTAAGGCAAATATCACATTACAATATGCAATTAACGTATTATTAAGAATAATCTTGTGTTAAACTGACCTTTTTTATAAAATAAAATCTACAAAAATTAATTCCCCGCATATCTATACATTACAATCCCCAAAACCCGCTTATCAACAATATTCTATTTATATGAAATAATAAAATTGTTATTTCATCGTTTTTACAACAACGTAGCGAACTTTGACAACATTATACTCACAATTTTTATGAAAAAAATTGAATTAAAACACTTAATTACTATATTGCACACTTATTTAAGACAACTCAAATCTTAACTATGAAGAAGTATCTTTTTAACCCATATGTATTATGCTTAATAGCGTTTGCGAGTTTTACTAGCTGTAGTAATTCTTCAAAAAACACTTCTAGAGCTACTGGTTGGCAAATCAATTCTAAAGAAGGTGGTTTCCAATACAATACAAATTTTAAAGAGCAGGAAACTGCTCCCGGACTCGTATTTCTAGAAGGAGGAACCTTTACTAGAGGAAAAGTTCAAGATGATGTAATGCACGACTGGAACAACACACCTACACAACAACATGTTCAGTCGTTTTACATGGACGAAACAGAGGTTACCAACAAGATGTACATGGAATACCTTGATTACCTTAAAAGCGTTTACCCACCAGACGATCCAGCCTATGCAAACATTTATAAAGGAGCACTTCCTGATACACTTGTATGGAGAAATAGACTTGGATATAATGAAGTAATGACCAACAACTATCTTAGACATCCAGCATATGCTGAATATCCTGTAGTTGGAGTGAATTGGGTACAGGCTGTTCAATTTTCTGAATGGAGAACCGACCGAGTTAACGAATTACTTTTAGAACGTGAAGGGTATCTTGCTAAAAACAGTAAATATGCCGTAACTAACGGAGAAACTCAAGGAACATTTAGCACTGAAACCTACCTAAATAGTCCTGAAAATGTTTATGGCGGACAAATAGACTCCCTTCAAGGAAATGCAAAAAGAGATTCTACAAATGTATTTGCTAAAAGATCTAGTGGGGTAATTATGCCTTCTTATAGACTTCCTACCGAAACAGAATGGGAGTATGCAGCTGCCGCACTTGTAGGAACAAGAGAATACAATAATTATAGAGGTAGAAAAAAATATCCTTGGGAAGGGGAATACACCCGATCAGGAAAAAGAAAAAACCGCGGAGATCAACTTGCTAACTTTAAACAAGGCAAAGGTGACTATGGTGGAATTGCAGGATGGTCCGATGATAGTGCAGATATTACTGCTCAAGTAAAATCGTATCCTCCAAACGACTGGGGATTATATGACATGGCAGGAAATGTTGCGGAATGGGTTGCCGATGTTTATAGACCTATTGTTGATGATGAAGCTAACGACTTTAACTACTACCGTGGGAACGTTTACATGAAAACTTCTATTGGAGAAGACGGTAAAGTTCAAATTGTTGGTAGAGATGGAATTAAATATGATACACTAAGCAACGGTAGAATTGTTGCTCGTGATTTACCTGGGGAAATTGCAATGGTTCCTATCGATCAAAACGATACCTATTTAAGAACTAACTTTGACACCAGTGATAATAGAAATTATAGAGATGGAGATAAAGGTTCTACTAGATATTATGATATGTTTAATGAAGGAGAGGATTTAGAAGATTCTAAAAGAATGTACAATGCTCCTAAAAATAAAATCATAAGAGATTCTTTAGGAAATATTGTAAAGCAAATAGACGACTCTAATACAAGAACTACCCTAATAAACGACGAAGTAAGAGTTTATAAAGGAGGATCTTGGAAAGATAGAGCATACTGGTTAGACCCTGCTCAAAGAAGATATTTACCACAATATATGGCAACAGATTATATTGGTTTTCGTTGTGCAATGTCTAGAGTTGGATCTAAAGCTAAAGAGAAGAAAACACCAAGACATTAATAAAAAAATTTATAAATAATATAGGAAAAAGCTCTGAATTTATCAGAGCTTTTTTTTATACATTTATTCCATGACAACAGAATCACTACATACTTTATTTCTAACTACTACTGGCGCAGTTACAGACACTAGAAAGATTGAAAAAGACACCATGTTTTTTGCTTTAAGAGGAGAAAACTTTAATGGAAATGAATTTGCCGAAGAAGCTATAGAAAAAGGCGCCAAATTTGCTATTGTAGACGACAGAAGGTACAAAACTTCCGATAGAATTATTACGGTTAACAATTGTTTGTTTTCACTACAAGAGCTTGCTAAATTTCATAGAAAATATATAAACCCTACAATTATAGCGCTTACTGGAAGTAATGGTAAAACTACAACTAAAGAATTAATAAATGCTGTTTTATCAAAAAAATACAGAACGGTTGCTACCAAAGGAAATTTAAACAATCATATTGGAGTTCCATTAACACTACTCTCTATGGATAAAACCACTGAAATGGGAATTGTAGAAATGGGCGCCAACCACCTAAAAGAAATCCAAAGATTGTGTGATATTACTACTCCAAACTATGGTTATATTACAAATTTTGGAAAAGCTCATTTAGAAGGTTTTGGAGGAGTTGAAGGTGTAATTAAAGGGAAAAGTGAGCTTTATGACTTTTTAATCGGACGCTATAAAACAGTTTTTTTTAATGCTGAAGATGAAATTCAAATTGAAAAATTAAAGCATTATGATGCTAAAATAGGTTTTAGTCAAACTCCAAAAAGCGATTATCAAATTACATTTAAAAATGCAGATCCATTTGTTACGCTAGCATTTGAAGATATTACTATTAATTCTAATTTGATAGGCACTTACAACACTACAAACATTGCTGTAGCTATAACAATGGGAAGCTATTTTGAAGTTTCTAATAAAGAAATTAAAGAAGCCATTGAAGCATACAAGCCTTCAAACAATAGGTCTCAAATAATAAATTCCAAAAATTATAAAATTATTCTAGATGCTTACAATGCAAATCCTTCTAGCATGAAAGCTGCATTAGACAATTTTAATCAATTAAAAGACACTACCAAGCTACTTATTCTAGGAGACATGTTTGAATTAGGAAGTGAAGCAGAAAAGGAACATCAAACTATAGCAATGCTTGCTGAAAACTTAGATTTTGATGCTACTATTTTAGTTGGAGAGAATTTCTATAAAACAACAACCAACGCCTTAAAATTTAAATCTTTTGACGAATTAAAAGATTACATTATAAAAGAAATCCCGACTCAAAAAAATATTTTAATAAAAGGATCCAGAGGAATGGCTTTAGAGAGAATTTTAGAGTATTTAAATTCCTAAATCTTTAAATAGACAATTTGTATTTTTCTGAATTATTAAAAAAAAGGTCATTTAGAGTTTTAAACCCCTAAATGACCTCAACAACCAACCAAAAAATTTATTCTTCAACTATAAATAGACTAGCTATTGCTACGGCATCATCTCCAGATAATGCCTCATCATAAGCTTCGGTAGAAGCATCCATGCTAAAAGCAGCACCGCTACCCAAAGTAGTTACATCTAAACCACCTTGCATTACATTTTCCTCACCATTATAAACGGGCTGTGTTGCATCTGGCATTCCTGCACCTCTTTCATTTCCTGTAATCCAACCTTTCAAACCTCTTAACCTTCTAATTTCAGAAGCATGTCTAGCTTCCACAGAATGAATTTGCAAGGCGGCAGTTAAGAACGGGGAACCTAATAAATTTCCTGCCTGCCCTTTATATGCTCTCACTCCTGTATCTTCAAAAGCTTGTGCCAATGCTAATAATTGTGCATATGCTGTTTCTTGTCCAACTCCATTATCATTGAACGGATCGAAAGTACCGCCTACAGTAAAATCGAATGTTGGTTTTGAAACTGGAGTTACTCCAGCACCTTCTAAACCAGCTATTAAAAAGTCAACATGCGCTTGTTCATGCTTAGAAATCTGCATATAAACAGTTTCAGGTCTTCCAGATGGCAACACTCCCGATTGAAGGGCTAAATCGTAAAACTCATCTTCTAAATACTCTAAAGTTAAAGCTAATTGAAGCGCTCCTACTGGATCTGTATTCATAGATTGCGCATATGTTTTTTTAGGCATTGCTGCCAATCCTAAAGGAACTGCAGCCATAGCCGCTTTCTTCCCTAATGTTCCTAATGTCCCAAATATATCTCGTCTTGATGTTTTACCTTCTAAAATACTACTGGTAGTAAAATCATCTAAAAAATTTATAATATTCATCGTTTTATGTTTTTGGATTAGTTCAGTTTTAAACTGAAATAAATAATTTATTACTAACAACTAAAGGTTCTTAACTACGGTAAGTTATTCGCTGTAAATTCAGTTTTAATGAATCCTGTTGCAGATACGGCAGCCAAAATATCTGATGGATCTAAAGCTACATCTAAACCTGTATCTACAGTTACTACATCATCTCCAGCAAAGTCTGCCGAGTTAGGATTTATAAGTGTTCTTATTGCAGAAGCATGTCTTGCTTCTACAGAAACTATTTTTCCTGCTATTAATAAATAATCTGGATTAGAAATCAATCTTCCTGCACCATTATACGCAGCAACACCAGTATCCTCTAGTACTTTTGCAGTACCTAAAACTTGAGCTCTATTACTAAAATCCAAATCTCCATAATCAAACTCTAAAGTTGGCAACATTAAGTCTGTATTCCCTTCTACTGCTGCTGAAATTGCGGCATTAAAGAAATCTCTATGATTTACCTCATGGTAATACAAGTCTGTTAAAACTTGTCTTTCTTCATCTGTAATATTAGCGTAAAATGAATTTACAACCTTAGTGTAGAAATCTGCTTCCAGTTGCTCTAACGCATAGGCGTAATTTAAAACCCCTAGATCTCCTTCGCCTAAATCGAATATTCCACCTTCAGGCGGCGGCATCATATTTTGATCATCGTCATTACTACAAGCCATTAATAATCCAGTACCAGCTACCGCCAGTCCTCCCAATTTTAAAAATTGTCTTCTGTTATTAAAGCTCTTTGGTTGATGAACTTTTATTGTTGTCTTTTTCATAATTGATGTTTTTATGATTAATCTTCACTTATACTAACGAAGAAAAAAGACAAGCGGTTTTCTTAAAATTTTGTTAAAGTTAAATTTGATTAATTCTGTACAAAAAAAAAGACCGTTAACCACAAATATATCTTTTCATTCCCTGCTATTCTAACCGCAGCTCCTCAAGGAAAAAGAATGATCTATATTCCATAATCTGTAGCTAAAATTTGTAGAATTAAAAAATGCTATAATAAAATTGTGGGGAAGTAAAACACTCATTAACAAACAAAAAGAAGTCACTTGTTAAAAATTTATTCTCATGAATCAACTACCTCGAGGCAAGCCTACGAGGTAACTAAAGGAAAATAATTTAATCCATTTCGACGTAGAGCCTTTCAATATACTCAGAACAGGCTCTGGGAATAAAATCCTCAATGAGGGGATTTAAGAAATATCGTCTATTAAATTTGCCACCAAACTTGTCCATCCTGTTTGATGAGACGCGCCTAAACCACGACCATTATCTCCATCAAAATACTCATAAAACAAAATTAGATCTTTAAACATAGCCTCTTTATACTTTTCTGGATGATTGGAATTTATTGGTCGGTTTCCATTACTATCTTTTTCAAACATATTAATAAGACGCTCACTTAGGTTTAAAATAATTTCTGATAACTCTTTCTTTTGACCACTTCCTGTTGGAAATTCAAAACTCAAAGACCCCATTTTATGACTTTGGTATTCTTTTAAAGCTTGAATAAAAAGAAAATTAATAGGCATCCAGATAGGTCCCCTCCAATTTGAATTCCCTCCGAATAAATGCACCGTAGATTCTCCAGATTCATAATTAATAGAATAATCAATGTTTTCAATACTAATATGGTATGGTTTTTCATGTGCTTTAGAAAGAGAACGTATCCCATAGTCGCTTAAAAACTCTTTTTCATCTAAAAAGCTCTTCATTAAAATTAATAATCGATCTTGAGGCACTAAAGACAGTAATAAGTCCTCACCATCTACAAACGACTGGATTACTGGATATTTCAATGTATTTTTTCGGTATCGTTTAAACCAATTAATACTACGCTCAAATTTTGGTAGTTTCTCTATAACTTCTTTTTTGATATTTAAAACTGCAGCCATAGACAACAAACCAGCAATAGAACGGACTTTTATCAGTGTAGATTCCCCAGAAGGCAGTGTTAATTTATCATAAAAAAAGCCTTCCTCTTCATCCCAAGTTCCTTGAGAATTAATATTTATATTATTTAAAGCTTCAGCAATAAATACAAAATGTCCAAAATATTTTATAGTCATATCCTCATAACTATTGTCTTGTAAAGAGATCTCAAGACTAATTTCCAACATACTTAAACAATAAAGTGCCATCCATGAAGTGCCATCTACCTGCTCCAACTTTCCGTTTCCAGGAACCCCATAACTCCTGTCAAACACCCCTATATTATCGAGTCCTAAAAAGCCTCCTTCAAAAATATTATTATTACTACTATCTAATCTATTTACCCACCATGTAAAATTCAATGCTAATTTATTGAGTATCCGTTTTAAAAACTTAATATCTCCTACACCCTTTTGTTCCTTATCAATTTTATAAACTTTTTTGTTCCTTATCAATTTTATAAACTTTCATTGCAGCCCATGCCTGTACTGGTGGGTTGACATCACTAAAAGACCATTCGTAGGCTGGAATTTGTCCATTTGGAGCCATATACCATTCTCTAGTAAATAATATAAGCTGATTTTTTGCAAATTCTGGGTCAATTTTAGCCAAGGAAATACAATGAAATGCAGAATCCCACGAAGCATACCAAGGATATTCCCATTTATCGGGCATCGACATAATATCGTGATTTCTCAATGTTTTCCAATTACTATTTCTCCCCGAAAGTCTTTCCACAGGAGGTATAGAAACATCAGAATCGCCTTCTAACCAAGTTTCAACATCGTAATTGTAATATTGTTTTGTCCATAACAATCCAGAGTAAGCTTGCCGTTGAATAGCTTTTCGTTCATTAGTACTCCCATTAGTTATTGCATTGTAAAACTCATTACATTCTTCTATACGGCGATTAAAAATTTCCTCAAACTGCTCGTCAAAAGGTTTCGAGTGCTCTTGTGCAGAAAGACGCAATTTTATAGTTTTCGTTTCCCCTCCTTGAAAATTTAATTTGTATACAGGGGCAAATTTTGTTCCTTCCTCTATAGATGTTGGCAAAGAAACATTATCATTCACTAAAGAAGTATGAAAAAGATCCTTTTTATATGGATGGTCATTCTTTCTTAAATATACAGCTTCTTCATTGGTTTCATTTTCAGTAAAAAACAAAAAATCAGCTTCCTCAAAATACAAATTATAACTCCCTACATAAATGTTCTTTACAGCTACATAATCCATTCCATTAGCTGTTTGTTTTTTGATGAATGGTTTTTCTTTTATTCCAACAAAACTCCAATAATTTCGAATCCAAAGAGTAGGCAACAAATGTAAATCGGCTTGAGTTTTAGCTACATTTTCAATTGTTATTTTTATAAGAAGGTCTTCATTATCTGCTTTTGCATATTCTGTTTCTACATTAAAATACTTATCTCCTTTAAAAGCATCGGTATCTAGAATTTTATATTCACGTTCATTCAGACCTCTTTTTCGGTTTTCCTCCACAATTTTATCATATGGAAACTCTTCTTGCGGATACTTATAGAGATGTTTCATATAAGAATGAGAAGGAGTGTTTTCTAGATAGTAATACAATTCTTTCACATCTTCTCCATGGTTTCCCTCAGGACCAGTTAATCCAAAAAGTCGTTCTTTTAAAATAGAGTCTTTTCCATTCCAAAGTGTTATTCCAAAACAAATATTACAATAACGATCGGAAATTCCAGCAATTCCATCTTCTCCCCAACGATAGGCTCTACTTCGAGCGTGGTCGTGCGTAAAATACCCCCAAGCATCTCCATTTGAGCTGTAATCTTCTCGAACTGTTCCCCATTGCCGCTCACTTAAATAAGGCCCCCATTTAAGCCAATCTTTCTTCTCCGAATAATTTTCTTCTAAACGCTCATGCTCCTTAGTTCTGATTTCCATATATTTTATTTATACTATTGAAACTAAAAACATTATTTTAAAATACTTTATGCTATTAGTCGAAACTAAAATTATTGAATATAAACTACACTATGCCTTTTTTAGAGTGTTTTTACCTAAGTATTTATAATTTTTGATGATTTTACAAAAAGAATCGATTTAAAAAGTGAATTCTGAAATAGAATCTATATACTACAACATTTATTCCCTGTCTTGCAATATCAATAAAAAACATGCTATTTATTCTTTACTACTATTTGTACTTCTCTGATGTAATATTCTTAATTTTGCAATCTTAAATTTAGAATAAAGCACAAACTATTCATTTTAATGAAGAAGGAAATTATCAAAAAAAGCTATTATGGTTTAGTAACGGGCGCTATTATTGTAGGAGCCACTGCTACTATTTTAGGTTATTCTTTAAAGAAAACTACAGAAATTTTTGAAGAGCATATTTTTGAAAAGCTTAATAGCTTTCCTCTACTTTTTATAATAGCTCCTTCTGTAGGAATAACGCTTATTTATTTTACTAGAAAATATTTATTCAAAGGAAAAAAGAATAAAGGTATTGCTGAAATTTTCCATACCCTAAACAACAGAAAGGATGAACTTCCGTTTTACAAAGTACCCTCTCATTACATAAATGGTTTTTTAACGGTTATATTTGGAGGTTCTACAGGTATTGAAGTTTCCACCGTAGTTGCAACTGCAGCTCTTGGAGCATCTGTACATAAAAAAGACACTGTTGCCAATAGTTATAAAACAGAGTTAATATGCGCAGGTGTTGCTGCTGGAATAACTACTTTGTTTGGGAGTCCAATTGCAGGTATTCTATTTAGTATTGAAGTTATTTCAAGAAAAGTTACAAAAAGTGTTCTTCTAAGCTGTGGAATTTCTGTATTAATAGCTTGGACATTTGTTCATTTTTTTGATAATGAAATACTTTTTGAGTATCATGTTTCACTATGGAATACAAGAGCAATTCCTTTTATGATACTACTTAGCGTGCTAGCTGGTGTTACAGCTGTTTATTTTACTAAATGTGTAATCTTTATAAAAAAAGTATTTTCTAAAATAAGCAATAATTTTATTCGGGTAAATCTTGGAGCTGTACTTGTAGGAATTTCGATATTTTTCTTTCCAGCTTTATATGGAGATAGCTACCACGGGATTAATGAGCTTCTAGCTTCAAATTATTATACTCCACTTCCTATTGGATTCCTACTCTCATTATTCTGTATAATTATTTTTAAACCCTTGGCTGCTTCCCTTACATTAGGAGCAGGAGGAGATGGTGGTGTTTTTGCTCCAAGCATTGTAACGGGCGCCGCACTTGGCACTTTTGTTGCTACTTTTTGTAATCAATATTTCCAAACAGATTTAATAGTTTTAAACTTTGCTTTATTAGGCGCTGGAGCTATGCTAAGCGCTGCAATTCATGCACCCTTAACTTCTTTGTTTTTAACGTGCGCAATAGTTGGCGGAGGTTACAATTTATTCATCCCATTACTTTTTGGAGTTTTTATTGCCAAATATGTAGCAAAATTTTTATGCCATTATACCGTTTATACCTATAAACGTAAAGACAATAAATTCTTGTTTGATATAAAATAGCAAGTTCTTCCTTTTCAGATTAACTACAATTTTTGCATAAACACAACTTTTGGGAATGATCCGAATGATCCCCCATAGCGTGACCTGTACATAATTAAAAAAGCCACTCAATTTCTTGAATGGCTTTGTTTGTAAGTGGTGGGCGATACTGGATTCGAACCAGTGACCCCCTGCTTGTAAGGCAGGTGCTCTGAACCAACTGAGCTAATCGCCCTAATTTGGGCATCAAGTAAATGAAAGTTTTATAAAAAAAGACCTCCTTCAAGGAAGTCTGAAAATTGGTGGGCGATACTGGATTCGAACCAGTGACCCCCTGCTTGTAAGGCAGGTGCTCTGAACCAACTGAGCTAATCGCCCTTCATTTGCTTGATTGCGGTTGCAAATATATAACAGTTTTTAATATCAGCAAAGAAAATAAAGAAAAAATTAGAGTATTTCTGCAACAACAAAAGTACTCCCTCCAACATAAATAAAATCGCTCACACCAGCCGATTTCTTAGCCGATTCAAAAGCAGCTGAAACTGAACTATATACCACGCCCTCCAAAGCATACTCCAAAGCTTTTTCTTTTAAAACTTCTGCCTCCAAACCACGAGATATTTCTGGCTTACAGAAATAATACATGGCATTTTTAGGAAATAAAGGTAAGATGTCTGTGAGTTTTTTGTCTTTTACAAACCCTAAAACAATATGTAATTGATTATATTTTTGCTTAGAAAGCTGATTTGTTACAATTGAAAGTCCTTCTTTATTATGAGCAGTATCACAAATTATAGTTGGTTCCTCGCCTAATTTTTGCCACCTCCCCATTAAACCAGTATTCCGAACTGTATTATTCAAGCCATTTACAATGTTCTCCTCCGTAACAGAAAAGCCTTTTAATTGCCGTAACGTTAATACTACCGCTTTTATATTTTTTTCTTGGTAATCTCCCAATAAATCACTTTTATAATTGAGATTTAGCTCAGAAGCTAATTGAAGTGTTGTATTATTATAACTAGCCACTCCTTCAAAAACAGGATATGTTTCTGGATGATACTCACTTATTACCGTAGGAACATTTGACTTAATAATTCCAGCTTTTTCCCAAGCTATTTTTTCTAAGGTATCTCCCAACATATCGGTATGATCCAAACCTATATTTGTAATTAAAGCTACCTCGGGAGTAATTATATTTGTTGAGTCAAAACGCCCTCCTAAACCTACTTCTATAATTGCAATATCTATTTTTTCTTCTGAAAAAAATTGAAAAGCCATTCCAACAGTCATTTCAAAAAATGACAATTCATTGGCTTTAAAGAATGGTTTATTGACTTCAATAAAATTTACCACAAAATCTTCTGAAATCTCCTTTCCATTTATTTTAATTCGCTCTCTAAAATCTTTTAAATGAGGAGATGTGTACAATCCAACTTTATAACCTGCTTCCTGCAACACAGAGGCTAACATATGGCTTGTAGAGCCTTTACCATTGGTTCCCGCTACATGAATAGATTTAAAATTTTGCTCGGGATTCTGTAGATGTTTTGCAAGCGCAATAGTATTTGTTAGTTTAGGCTTAAAAGCCGATTGCCCTTGTTTTTGATACATCGGCAACCTACCAAACATCCAGTTTAGGGTTTGCTCGTATGTCATAATTGTATTTTATTAAAATGAAAGAATTAGTAGTTTTCTACTCTCCTAATTTGAAATTAACCACTACAAAACCTATTTGCCTTGAAGGCGCATTTGCATCAGAATTCCATTTATAAGAACGCGCAGTTTTACTTGCAGCTTCTTTTAAACAAGCTGCTGTATTTGTAGTACCTTTTACACCTGGAGTGGCGCTAATAACGTTTCCAGAACGGTCTACCTCTATTTTCACAACCACAGTTCCGGACTCATTACAGTCTTGCACAAACTTATCTCCAGAAACTAAGCTACGCCCATTAAGACCATAACCTACACCTCCAGAACCCGTTCCGCCACCACCGTAATAACTTGTAGCATATGGATCGCCATCTGGTTGCCCTTTGTCTCCTGCGCGGTTGTCGTCTCCTTCTCCTCCAGTAGCTTTTCCGTCAGAACTATTAAGTCCTCCCATCATTGCATCTAGATTCTTTTTCTTAGCTTCTTGTTCTTTTTTAATACGTTCTTCTTCAGCTTTTCGCTCACGCTCTTTTCGCGCTGCTTCTGCCTGTGCTTTTTTCTTAGCCTCTTCTTCAGCTTTCTTTTTTGCCTCTGCCTCTTTTTGCTTCTTAATCACCACAGACTCTTCATTATTCTGTGTAACTACATCTTCAACTTTAGCTTCCGCAGGTTCTGCAGGAGCAGTAGGCTTTGGAGTTTCCTCAACAGGAGTTGCCTTTTCTATAGGTTTTTCTACGGGAGTACTTTTTATTTTTTCCTTTGGTTGTACATTTCCACTCCCAAAATTTGTAGTTCCAAAATTAACAGAGATTCCATTTTCAATAGGCGGATCTAAATAAGACAACCCAATATAAAACATAAGAAACAAGAGTATTGTTAGTAACAAGGTTGTTACTGTAAAGGATTTCTTTTTATGTTTTGTATCTAAAAAAGACATATTTATTTAGGTCTAACTGCTAAAATTACTTTGTAACTATTTTGGTTTGCTATGTCCATTATATTAACTGCATTATCTATCGGAACACTTTTTTCAGCTCTTAAAATAATAGTAGGTTGCTCTACATCTTTTAATCTTCTCTTAAGTTCTGTTTCTACGAATTCAGGTTTTACTTTTACATTATCCACATAAATATCAAGGTTTTTATTGATACTTACTGAAACGTTTTGTGTATTTGTAGACTTTCCTTTTGCCTTAGGTAATAGTAAATCTAGAGCATTTGGAGAATTTGAAGTAAGCATAAAGAACACCAAGAGTAGAAAAACAATATCAGTCATAGAACTCATACTGAATTCTGGCGACACTTTGTTTCTTCCTTTTAACTTCATTTCTTATAAAATTTTAGTGTTTTAATGATAAACAGATAACCTAAAGTAAGTATTAGGCTATCTGTTTAGTATAAGGTTTCAACGTTACCAATTTTACATTGGTTCGTCTAGAAGGTCTAAAAATTCTACTGCATTAGCTTCCATATTATGGACAACCTTATCGGTACGAACAACCAAATGATTGTATCCAATATAAGCAATAATACCTACTACAAGTCCTGCTACCGTAGTAGTCATTGCTGTATAAATACCACTTGCTAATTGCCCCATTTCTGCTTGTCCACCACTAGTTGCCATTTGGTGAAACGCTATAATCATTCCGATTACAGTACCTAAGAAACCAATCATTGGAGCCGCTCCAGCTACTGTTGCTAGAATACTTACGTTCTTTTCTAATTTATATACTTCTAAAGTACCTGCATTCTCAATTGCCTTATTAATATCTTCCAAAGGTTTTCCTATTCTAGAGATTCCTTTTTCGGTTAATCTTGCTACTGGCGAATCTGTTTGAGCACAAAGTATTTTAGCTGCTTCTAATTTTCCATTAGAGACATGATCTCTAATTTGAAGCATGAAATTTTTATCAATTTTTGAAGCTGCTTTAATAGCAAAAACTCTTTCAAAATAAATGTATAAGGCTACAAATAACAACACAAAAAGTATTGCTATAATAATTACACTTGCAGTCCCTCCATTTACGATTAAATCTATAACCGAAAGTGTTTTTTCTTCCGAAAGAACTTCTTCAGCCACCTCTTGGGTTGCTTCTTGAAATAATATCATATATTATTATTTATCGAATTGGGTTTGGTTTATAACGGTGTATTGCATATAAAATTATACGTCAAGTACAAAATTTCTTAAAAGTACAAATACTGCAGCTCCAGATAAGAATCCAATTAATGCTAACCATCCAATTTTTTTAAGGTACCAGAAGAAATCGATTTTCTCCATTCCCATAGCAACTACACCAGCTGCCGAACCAATAATTAACATACTTCCTCCTGTTCCGGCTGAATACGCTATAAAGTGCCAAACTGGATCGTCCATTCCTACAGAGAACATCCCCATACTTGCGGCTACCAAAGGTACATTATCAATAACTGCAGAACCTGCTCCTAAAATTATAACCACTAAATCTGAAACTTTTTCTCCAACAGATTCTGTTCCTAACATAGGCATTACTGCATCCATTCTTTCTGCAAAATGGAATAACATCCCTAGTGATTCTAAAGCAGCTACTGCCATTAAAATCCCTAAGAAAAATAAGATACTTGGCAGTTCAATTCTCGCTAAAGAATGATGTACTGGACTATGATGTCCTTGGAAATCTCCACTATCTTCATTAACTCCAGAAAGAGCGAATTTTTTATTACTATAAATTTCTGCAAAAGCAGCAACTACAGCAAGAGACAACATCATTCCTACATAAGGAGGTAAATGTGTTACTGTTTTAAATAAAGGAACAAAAACAATCATTCCTAAACCTAAATACAACATAATAGTTCCATATTTAGATTTTGGTGCTGTTTCTGCAAAATCTCCTTCAATTTCTCCTTTAAATATTTTTAATCTTGATGCTATTAATACTGGTACAACCATACAGAATATAGATGGTATTAATACATGCTCTATTAATAAAGCAGCAGATACTTTGTGTCCAATCCACAACATGGTAGTAGTAACATCTCCAATAGGAGACCATGCACCCCCAGCATTTGCAGCTATAATAATAATACCCGCAAACCAAAGTCTCAACTCTCTATCTTTAAGTACTTTTTGTAAGATTGTTATTAATACAATTGTTGCTGTTAGGTTATCTATAATTGCTGAAAGCACAAAAGCCAGAATACTAAATATCCATAACAATTTACGCTTACTTCTAGCTTTAATATAGCCCTTAATAGTTGCAAAGCCATCAAAATAATCGATGATTTCCACAATAGTCATTGCCCCAAGTAAGAAAACTAATATTTCGGCGGTTTTACCTAAATGATGCAACAATATCTCATCAACATGAGAAGCTTCTAGTTCTTTGAGTTCTGCATTAACTTCAAAAACATCCATGTGTGTTAATGCAATAATAGCCCATAAAAGTGCCATCATTCCCAAAGCAGGAATCAATTTGTCAATTTTTAAATTATGTTCTAGGGTGATTGCCAAATAACCAAGAACGAATACAATAATAATTATAGTCTCCATAGGATAGTGTTAGTAAATATTTGTGTCTAAATTAATTGTTTTAATGCGATTTCAAAAGCAGTACTGCTAATATTTATTTTAGCATTATTATGTTGAAAGGTATTTTGCAATGCCTTTTTAATTGTATCTGAGGTATCTGCAAAGATTGCTTCATCTGTCATTTCGGTACGTCGCTCCATAAAATAAGCAAAAACTCTAGCCATTCCACAGTTCGAAATAAAATCTGGAATTAAGCTTATTCTTTGGTCTGTATATTCCATAATAGGACCAAAAAATATTTCTTTATCAGCAAATGGAACATTCGCTCCACAAGAAACAACCTCTAAACCTGCTTCTATTAACTGGGTAATTTGTTCTTTTTTAATAAGTCGAGAAGCAGCACAAGGCAAGAAAATTTGCGCTTGTATATTCCATATCTTCTCATTCATTTCTTTAAAAGGAATCATATTTGGAACGTCCAAGGTATTTCCTTTTTTCTCCAAGAAAAACGATTTTATTTCAGCAAAAGAAAAGCCTTCTTCATTTATAACACCGCCATTAATATCGGTAATTCCAACAATTAAAGCGCCCATTTGAGATAAATAATAGGCTGCAGCACCACCAACATTTCCAAAACCTTGAACAATTGCTTTCTTCCCTTTTACCGTTCCTCCATATATTTCATAATAATGTTTTACAGACTCTGCAACCCCATAACCGGTTATCATGTCTGCAACGGTGTATTTTCTTTTAATATCTGGAGAGAAGTTATCGTTTTCTAAAACCTTAATAACTCCTTGTCTCAGCTGTCCAATCCTGTTTATCTTATCGGCTTCAGACGGCTTAAAATGTCCGTTAAAAACTCCTTCTTGCGGATGCCAAACTCCACAATTTTCGGTAATTGGTATAACCTCATGGATTTCATCTACGTTTAAATCGCCTCCAGTTCCGTAATAACTTTTAAGCAACGGAGAAACAGCTTTATACCAACGTTCTAAAACCCCTTTTTTACGAGGATCTTTTGGATCGAAGTTAATTCCAGATTTAGCACCACCAATTGCGGGTCCAGAAACCGTAAATTTAACTTCCATAGTTTTTGCTAAAGATAACACCTCATTAGCATCCAAACCTACTCTCATTCTGGTTCCACCACCTGCGGCTCCTCCTCGTAAAGAATTTATAACGGTCCACCCTTCAGCAGCTGTTTCAGAGTCCTTCCAATTAAAAATAATTTCAGGAGATTTGTCTTCGTATTGTTTAAGTAATTCTTTCATTAATCTTTTAAAGTATTCACAAATATATAAAACAAAAAAATCTGACCTCGACTTTTAGAATATTTTAAGGATTGTAAATTTTCCCACTACTATGGTCTTTAGAAGCTCCCGTAATACTTTTCATACAATTCACTTCATCCCTTACTTTCAAGACGCCTAATAAACCAAAAATAATGGCTTCCTTAAACTCTATAGTATTATTATTAGGTAAAATTATTTCTGCATCACTCAAGGTCTTTAATTGTTCAATAAAAAAAGTATTGTAAGCGCCTCCTCCTGTTACCAAAACTCTTGCTGTTGGCTCCAAAACTTGAGCCACCTGAAAAGCTGTATGCGCTATATAAGTTCTTAAAATATCTTTTTCTGAAATTTTATAAGAATCAATTAAAGGGAGTACATCGCTTTCTACCCATTCAATTCCCAACGACTTTGGATATGGTTTTTTATAAAAAGCTAAACTATTTAACTCTTCAAGCAGTTCCTCATTAATATTACCTGATGCAGCAATCTTTCCGCCATCATCATAATCAAAACCTAATTTTGAGACGTAATGATTCAAAACATTATTCACAGCACAAATATCAAATGCCTTATAAACACCGTCCTTTTCTACGGAAACATTTGCAAACCCTCCTAAATTAAGGCAATAATTGTATTCCGAAAAAAGTAGCTTATCTCCAATTGGTACCAAGGGAGCTCCTTGCCCTCCAAGTTCTACATCCTCCACACGGAAATCGCATACTACTTTTTCGCCAACTTTCTCTGCTATAAAAGGTAAATTTCCTATTTGATAGGTCTGTCCTTCATCTGGTTTATGAAAAACGGTATGCCCATGAGAAGCAACAAAATCTATCGCCTCTATTTGTTTTCCCTTAATAAAGCCACAAATTATTTCAGCTAAAAAAACAGTGTATTCTTCGTCTAATTTCTGTAGATCAGAAGTATTTAAATGAATAGCATTTTTTAAACGTTTGCGTAAATTTTCTTCATAAGAAACTGTTTTTGAACTTCTTACAGAAAAACTCCACTCATCTTTCTTTTCAAAATAAACATTAACCAAATCGATTCCGTCCAATGATGTGCCAGACATCACTCCTATAACGTTGTAGTTTTCTTTTTTCATTAAGTGTAAAAATAAATAAGAATGATTGAAAATGTTACATTTTAAAATTATATTTGATGAATATTATAAAAATATCACAAAATAGGATGGATTTCAAACTTTCTGAAGAACAATTACTAATAAAAGAAGCTGCAAGAGATTTTGCTAAAACGGAATTATTACCTGGAGTCATCGAAAGAGACGAAAAGCAAGAATTCCCTACAGAGCAAGTCAAAAAAATGGCAGAACTTGGTTTTTTAGGAATGATGACTTCTCCCGAATATGGAGGTAGCGGAATGGATACCGTATCTTATGTTATGGTAATGGAAGAGCTTTCAAAAGTAGATGCATCTGCTTCTGTTATTGTAAGCGTAAATAACTCTTTAGTTTGTTGGGGATTAGAAAATTTCGGAACAGAAGAACAAAAGAAAAAATATTTAAAACCGCTAGCTTCCGGAGAAATTATCGGAGCCTTTTGCTTATCGGAACCTGAAGCAGGAAGTGACGCTACTTCACAAAAAACAACTGCTCTTGATAAAGGAGACCATTATATTGTTAATGGCACAAAAAACTGGATTACCAATGGAAATTCAGCAGCTGTTTATTTAGTAATAGCACAAACTCATCCAGAAAAAAAACACAAAGGCATTAATGCTTTAATTATTGAAAAAGGAATGCCTGGTTTTGAGATTGGTCCAAAAGAAAATAAATTAGGAATTAGAGGAAGCGATACACATTCTTTAATTTTTAACGATGTAAAAGTTCCCAAAGAAAATAGAATTGGCGAAGATGGTTTCGGATTCAAGTTTGCTATGAAAACGCTAGCAGGTGGAAGAATTGGAATTGCTGCTCAAGCGCTAGGAATTGCCTCTGGAGCGTATGAACTGGCAAAAGAATATTCTAAAGTAAGAAAGTCTTTCGGCACAGAAATATGCAACCATCAAGCAATTGCCTTTAAATTGGCAGATATGCATACCCAAATTGAAGCAGCAAGACACCTTGTTTTAAAAGCTGCTTGGGACAAAGACAATGGAAATGACTACGACTTATCTGGTGCGATGGCAAAATTATATGCCTCTCAAGTTGCCATGGATACCGCTACCGAAGCTGTACAAATACATGGTGGAAACGGTTTTGTAAAAGAATATCATGTAGAAAGACTGATGAGAGACGCCAAGATTACTCAAATTTACGAAGGCACTTCAGAGATTCAGAAAATAGTCATATCAAGAAGCATTCTAAACAACTAACCCTCTCTTTTAACACGCATTTCTATAATAGAAATGATAATATTACAATTACACCCCTATTTTTTTAGGGGTTTCTTTATTTTAAAACCTATTTTAAATACAACACCCCCTCTTTTTATTAAAAAAATATATTATTCCTACAACATATCCTTAAAATACCCTTAAAATTATAGGGATTAATAATTTTTTAGCCTTGAATTAACGATTTGATAATTTGCCCCACCTTAAAATCTCAATATTAGATTTTTCTCAAGCTTTAATTCTAAACACCGAATTAATTTCATTTTTTACTCAAAAACGTTGAATAATCGGCATCTTTCTTATTAGATTTGTGGAAACCACGTAATTATGAAGCCACAACAACAAGGACTATACTCTCCGGAGTTTGAACATGACAATTGCGGTGCAGGTTTTATCTGTAACCTAAATGGAGTAAGAACCAACGACATCATTCATAAAGCCCTCGATATTTTAATTCGTTTAGAACACAGAGGAGCTGTAAGTGCCGATGGTAAAACGGGAGATGGTGCAGGAATCCTAATAGAGATCCCTCATGCTTTTTTTAAACAAACATGTAAGTTTGAAATTCCCGAATCCAAAGAATATGCTGTAGGAATGTTATTCCTACCAAAATCTAAAAACCAATCTCAAATATGTATTAACCTTTTTGAGGAAAACATCAAAAAACAAGGTCTAAATATTATAGGCTGGCGCGATGTTCCTGTAGACCATAATTGTATTGGGAAAATAGCTGCTGAAACCGAACCTTTGGTAAAGCAGGTCTTTATTGGAAAAAACAACTTAGATCTTACGGAAGAAGAGTTTAATGCGAAGCTTTTTGCAGGAAGAAAAATAGCAGAACATGCTGTTTTAAATTCTAATCTTTCTGAGGCTGGCTATTTTTATTTTTCAAGCCTTTCAACCAACACAATTATATATAAAGGTTTATTAATGCCTCAAGACATTAGTACTTATTATAAGGATTTAATGCAACCAGAGGTAGTAACAAAACTAGCTTTAGTACACCAACGTTTCTCTACAAACACCTTCCCTACTTGGGATTTGGCTCAACCTTTCCGTTTAATGTGCCATAATGGTGAGATCAACACTCTTAGAGGTAACTTAAGTAGAATGAAAGCTAGAGAAGAGCTTTTTAAAACTGAAATCTTTGGAGAGAGCATTAAAGATATCCCTCCAATTGTTTTAGAAGGAAAATCGGATTCTGCTTCTATGGATATGGTATTAGAATTATTATTACAAACAGGAAGATCACTTCCTGAAGCAATGATGATGATGGTGCCAGAAGCATGGGAAAAACACCAGTCTATGACCGACTCCAAAAAGGCTTTTTACGAATACAACTCCTGTATTATGGAGCCTTGGGATGGTCCTGCTTCAATTCCTTTTACTGACGGAAATTATATCGGTGCTCTTTTAGACCGTAACGGTTTGAGACCTTCTCGATACACTGTTACTAAAGATGGGTACGTAATTATGTCTTCGGAAACTGGAGTTATAGATGTGGCTCCAGAAAATGTAGAACACCACGGCCGCTTAGAACCAGGAAGAATGTTTTTGGTAGACATGAATGAGGGACGTATTATTGGAGATGAAGAAGTAAAAGAAAGTATTGTTTCAAAAAGACCTTATAGAAAATGGCTAGATGAGAATCTTTTACAACTTTCCCAAATATCCTACACTGGAAATAAAACTCCTGTAGAAAAAGAGGATTTTATAACACGTCAAAAATTATTTGGATACACCAATGAAGATATCACAACCTTAATAACTCCAATGGCTACTTTAGGAAAAGAAGCCATCGGATCTATGGGGACCGATACTCCACTCGCTGTTTTATCGGATAAACCTCAATTACTTTTCAATTACTTTAAACAACTTTTCGCTCAGGTTACCAATCCGCCATTAGATGGGATTCGTGAAGAAATTGTAACCGATATTAGCTTGTCTATTGGAGGTGATAAAAATATCTTCGATATCATTCCTGAGCAATCTAAAAAACTGAAAATCCAGAATCCAGTAATCTCAAATGAAGATCTGGATAAGATTAAATATATTAACCACCCGGACTTTAAGGCCGTTTCAATTTCAATCCTTTATGATATTAATAAAGGGTTGAATGGCCTTGAAGCACGTTTAGACGAAATGGTGGACGAGATTTCTAATGCTATTGATGAAGGATGTAATATTATTATTCTTTCTGATAGAAATGTTTCGAGCAACATGGCTCCGATTCCATCGGCTTTAGCATGTTCTCATGTACACCATGGACTAAAGAAAAAAGAAAAGAGATCTTCCGTAGGAATTATTATTGAATCTGCGGAACCTAGAGAACCTCATCATTTTGCACTTTTATTTGGTTATGGCGCTAGCGCGATTAATCCATATATGGTAAACGAGATTATTGCAAAATTATCAGCAGAAGGAGAAATCAATATTTCTTTTGAAGAGGCTATTCTTAATTTTAACAAAGCTATCGGAAAAGGTATTGTTAAGATTATGAATAAAATTGGAATCTCAACTTTACATTCCTATAGAGGGGCTCAAATTTTTGAAGCTTTAGGATTAAATAAAAAATTTGTAAACAAATATTTCTGTAATACTACTAGTCGTATTGAAGGAATTGGGATTTATGAAATTGAAAAAGAAATTCAAAAGCGTGTTTCCAAAGCATACAATAGCAGCGAATCTTTAGCCGATTTAGATTTAGAAATTGGAGGAGATTACCGCTGGAGAAGAAATGGAGAACGCCATATGTTCAACCCAACTACTGTTGCTAAATTACAGCAGGCTGTTAGAACAAATAAATTTGATAGCTACAAGGAATATTCTAAGATGATTAATGAGCAAACAGAGCGTTTGATGACACTTAGAGGGATGTTCAAGTTTAAAGAACTTAATCCAATTCCAATTGAAGAAGTAGAGCCTTGGACAGATATTGTTAAGCGTTTTAAAACTGGAGCCATGTCTTTTGGTTCAATTAGTAAAGAAGCGCATGAGAATTTAGCTATTGCCATGAATAGAATTCAAGGTAAAAGTAATTCTGGAGAAGGTGGAGAAGACCCAGACCGTTTCCATAAAGACCTTAATGGTAATTGGAGAAACAGCGCTATAAAGCAAGTTGCTTCTGGACGTTTTGGAGTTTCTATAAACTACCTTACCAACGCCAAAGAAATACAAATTAAAATGGCTCAGGGTGCTAAGCCCGGAGAAGGAGGACAATTACCTGGTCCAAAAGTAAATCCTTCTATTGCCAAAACTAGAAATTCCACTCCTTATGTTGGGTTAATATCACCACCTCCGCATCACGATATTTATTCTATTGAAGATTTAGCTCAGCTAATTTTCGATTTAAAAAATGCGAATCGTGAAGCAAGAGTAAACGTTAAGTTAGTATCAGAAGTAGGAGTAGGAACTATTGCTGCTGGAGTTGCCAAAGCAAAAGCAGATGTTGTTCTTATCTCTGGATTTGATGGAGGTACGGGGGCATCGCCACTTACCTCGCTTCGTCATGCAGGATTACCTTGGGAACTTGGGGTTGCAGAAGCACAGCAGACATTAGTCTTAAACGACCTTAGAGGACGTATAGTAATGGAATGCGACGGACAATTAAAAACGGGTCGAGATGTAGCTATTGCTTGTTTATTAGGTGCAGAAGAATTTGGTTTTGCTACGGCTCCACTTGTAGCATCTGGTTGTATTATGATGCGCGCTTGCCATTTAAAT
Organism: Galbibacter sp. L-19; assembly: GCF_056857615.1. NCBI lineage: Bacteria > Pseudomonadati > Bacteroidota > Flavobacteriia > Flavobacteriales > Flavobacteriaceae > Galbibacter > Galbibacter sp. L-19. The sequence goes on along the minus strand of NZ_JBSXNL010000052.1, from coordinate 15,139 downwards.
ACATGTCCAGTTGGAATAGCAACTCAGGATCCTGAATTACGTAAAAACTTTAAAGGAACCCCTGAGCATGTTATTAATTTCATGTATTTTATTGCTCAAGAGTTACGTCAGATAATGGCCGACTTAGGATTCAAGTCTATTGAAGAAATGGTTGGACAGAGTCAGAAATTAGATATGAATAAAGCTATTGAGCATTACAAAGCGCAAGGAATAGACTTATCTAATATTTTATACAAACCTAGAGTTCCAGAGCATGTAAAACTTCATAATACAGAAAAACAAGACCATCAGTTAGAAGAAGTTTTAGATTTTGAAATTTTGAATCAAGCTCATCCAGCGGTTTACCGTAAGGAAAAAATGAGTTTAGATTTTCCAATAACAAACATCAATCGTACTACGGGAGCTATATTAAGTAATGAAATTTCTAAAATTCATGGAGAAGAAGGGCTTCCTGAAGATACATTAACATTAAATTTTGAAGGTTCTGCCGGACAAAGTTTTGGAGCATTTGCTACTAAAGGACTTACCTTAAAAGTAAATGGTAATACAAATGATTACTTTGGAAAAGGACTTTCTGGTGCCAAATTAATTGTAAAAGTACCTGAAAAAGCTACTTTTAAACCAGAAGAAAATGTAATTATTGGTAACGTTGCCATGTATGGTGCTGTTACTGGAGAAGCATATATTAACGGTATTGCTGGAGAACGTTTCTTAGTAAGAAACTCTGGAGCCAAAGCTGTTGTTGAAGGTATTGGAGACCACGGTTGTGAATACATGACAGGTGGGGTTGCAGTTATTCTTGGAAAAATAGGTAGAAACTTCGCTGCTGGAATGAGCGGTGGGGTAGCTTATATTTATAATCCAGATAACACCCTCGATACGAATAACTTTAATATGGAAATGGTTGAATTAGAAGATTTGTCTGATAATGACCAAATTCAATTACAAACCTTAATTAGCGAACATATTAAATACACCGATAGTCCACATGCAAAACGCATTATGGAAGATTGGGGTAAAAACAGCAAAAAGTTTGTAAAAGTAATGCCAACAGAATACAAAAAAGCATTAGAGATGCTGGCAAAACAAGAAAAAGAAGTAGAACAACTAACAACAGCATAAAATGGGAAAACTAAGAGGATTTTTAGAATACGAAAGACGCGGTGAAGATAGTATTGCTGTTGAAGAACGTGTTGAGAATTACAATGAGTTTACCAAAGAACTCGATACAAAAGAATTAAACGAACAAGGTGGCCGTTGTATGGATTGCGGAATCCCGTTCTGCCATAGTGGATGTCCGCTCGGGAATTTAATTCCCGACTTCAACGACGCCGTTTATAAAAACGATTGGAGCAAAGCGTTACGCCTACTCCATGCCACCAATAATTTTCCTGAGTTTACAGGGAGATTATGTCCAGCACCTTGTGAATCTGCATGTGTACTAGGAATTATCCAACCTCCTGTTTCTATTGAACTTATTGAAAAATATATTGTAGAACGTGGATTTAAAGAAGGATGGATTAAACCAAACCCACCAAAAAAACGCACAGGAAAAACAATTGCTGTTGTAGGTTCTGGACCATCTGGTTTAGCAGCTGCACAACAATTAAATCGTGCAGGACATACCGTAACTGTTTTTGAACGCGATAAAAAAGTTGGTGGCCTATTAAGATATGGAATTCCAGATTTTAAATTAGAAAAGAATGTTATAGATCGTCGTGTTGCTATTTTAGAAGCTGAAGGAATTGAGTTTAAAACAAACGTTCATGTAGGGAAAAACTACGATGCGGCACAACTAAACGATTTTGATGCTGTAGTACTTTGTGGTGGCGCTACGCAACGTAGAAAACTACCAATTCCAGGAGCGGAAGCAAATGGCGTTGTGCAAGCAATGGATTTCTTAAAAAGAAACAATCAGGTTGTAGACGGATTAGCAGAAACTACAGAATCTTTACATGCCGCTGGCAAAAATGTTATTGTTATTGGTGGAGGAGATACTGGGTCTGACTGTGTAGGAACTTCCAATCGTCATGGAGCAAAATCGGTTACTAACTTTGAGATTATGCCAATGCCTCCAGAATCTCGTTCAGAAGAAAATCCATGGCCTTTCTGGCCTTTTACCCTCAAAACAAGTTCTTCTCATGAGGAAGGTGTTGAGCGTAATTGGAGCATCTTAACAAAAGAATTTGTAAAAAATGAACAAGGAAATTTAACAGCTATTAAAACTGTTGAAGTTAAATGGGTTAAAATTCCAGGAGAGCGTCCACAACTTAAAGAAGTTGAAGGTTCTGAAAAAGAATGGCCTTGCGATTTAGCATTATTAGCTTTAGGATTTACAGGCCCAGAAGCTACTTTAAGCGAGCAATTAGGATTAAAAACTGATGAAAGAAGTAATATAAAAGGGAATAATTATCAAACCAATGTTCCTCATATTTTTACTGCTGGAGATATGCGCAGAGGACAATCGTTAATTGTTTGGGCTATTTCTGAAGGTAGAGAAGCAGCACATCATGTAGATAAATTTTTAATGGGATCTTCTTCACTTCCAGTAAAGGAAAAAGGAGATTTACCAGCAGCCTAGGTTATATATTTATTTAATTCCATTACGTGGTTTTGTCAATCAACTATCTCTAGGCAAAATCGAGATCGTAAGACAAAACAAATTTAACTCATTTCGGCACAGAGTGTCGGGGGATTAAATCCTTCATGAGAAATTAAAATAGCCGACTTCAATTTGAGGTCGGCTATTTTTATGCTATCTAATCGTTAAGGTTAATTTTCATTTTCGTATTTTCCCGAAAATTTTTTTCAATGCAAGAAACACCCATTTTTAGTAATGATACTATTGTATTCGGTATCATCATGTTATGTTTAGGATTTGTTTTTTTTACTTCAGCAATAAAAACTGGATTTTGGAACAAGTTCTATAAAATTGTCCCTTCCGTATTAATGTGTTATTTACTCCCTTCGTTATTTAATTCTTTTGGAGTTATTTCAGACGAAACTTCAAACTTATACTTTGTAGCAAGTAGATACCTACTTCCAGCATCATTAGTTTTAATGACGCTAAGTATTGACCTAAAAGCGGTTTTTAATTTGGGTCCAAAAGCATTAATCATGTTTTTTACTGGAACTATAGGAATTGTTATCGGAGGACCGCTTGCCATTCTTTTAATTTCCACTATTTCTCCAGATACTGTTGGAGGCGTTGGGCCAGATGCCGTTTGGCGAGGCCTTGCAACGCTAGCTGGTAGTTGGATTGGTGGAGGTGCAAATCAAGCCGCTATGCTTGAAATTTTTAAATACAATCCTGAAAAATATGGAGGAATGGTATTAGTAGATATTGTGGTAGCCAATCTGTGGATGGCAATTGTATTACTAGGTGTTGGAAAAAGTAATAAAATTGACAACTGGTTAAAGGCAGACAATAGCGCTATTGAGGAGCTAAAAAATAAAATGCAAGCCTTTGCCGATAAAGTAACTCGTATTCCATCATTAACAGATTACATAATGATTCTCTCCATTGCATTTGTTGCGGTAGGGATTGCACACTTTGGTGCTACTAATATTTCAGATTTTTTAACAGGAAACTTTGAAGCCGTAAGCGATAAAAAAAGTGCCTTGTCTTCTTTTGGATCACAATTTTTTTGGATGATTACCATTGCCACACTAATTGGTATCGGACTCTCATTTACAAAATTCAAAAACTACGAAGGTGCTGGTGCGAGTAAATTTGGCTCTATTTGTATCTATATTTTGGTTGCCACTATTGGAATGAAGATGAATATCTTTACCATTTTTGAAAATCCGGGACTTATTGCAATTGGTTTAGTATGGATGACCATTCACGCTTTATTACTAATAATAGTTGCAAAAATAATTAAAGCTCCCTACTTCTTTTTAGCAGTTGGAAGTCAGGCAAATGTTGGAGGAGCTGCTTCTGCTCCAGTAGTTGCTGCAGAGTTTCACCCTTCTTTAGCTACTGTAGGTGTTCTATTGGCTGTATTTGGATATGCTGTTGGAACCTATGGTGCTATTTTTTGCGCTTATTTAATGGAATTAGCTTCAAAAGTGTAGCAATTTTTAGTAGAATTATGCATATTTGCCCTTCAGAAAAAAACAACTTATGTACAAATTATTAGTACCCACTTTAATAGCCTTAATCCTTGTTTCTTGCGGAAAAGGAAATGACAATATGATTGTTAACGGAAACGTAGAAGGTTTGCGTAAAGGAACTATTTATTTTCAGAAATTAGAAGATAGTACAATGGTAACTTTAGACTCTATAAAAATAGACGGGAAATCCGATTTTAGTTTTTCAACCACTATTGAAAGTCCAGAAGTTTTTACCTTATACCTTGATAAAAATGATGGTAATCTTTTAAACGATCGTCTTGATTTTTTTGGAGAACCTGGAACAATCACCATAAAAACTACAAGAGATTATTTTGCTCCTGAAGCTAAAATTGAAGGCTCTGAGAGTCAGAAAACATGGGAAGAATACAAAAGTATCCTTTCAAAATTTTCTACTAAAAACTTAGAGCTTATAAAAGAAACGTTACAGGCAACTAAAGATGGGAAAATGGAAATTGCAGATTCTCTAAAACAAGTTTCTCAAAGAAATTCGACTCGTAGTTACCTTTACACGCTTAATTTTATTCTTAACAATAAGGATTCTTACACGGCTCCTTATATAACACTTGCCAATGCTTACAACACCAATGTTAAATATTTAGATTCTATAAACAACTCCTTAACACCAGAAGTTGCCGATTCTAAATATGGTAAAATGTTGGCTGAATACATTAAAGAAATAAAAGAAAATTCTACTACAGCAGCAAAAGACTCTATTAAATAATTACTGTATATATATTTTTTATCATTAATGTCCGAGTAAAAATACAAGACCGCTTCGCTGTAAGAAAAAAGAACAAAGACTAAATCTTAACTATTATAAAATGAGTAGTTTAAAGAAGTTACATTGTTAAAATTTTCTTTTTCATTCATTTTTATTAATAGCAAGGGAGCTATATAAGTAGAGCTCAATAAATTTTGTTAACCTTTATCGGACAACAATAATTTTTTATAGAAGAGGTTGGCAAATTATTTTAGCCAACCTTTTTTTATGGAACTGTTTGTAAAAGCTATTAAAAAAGCAGCTATTAAAACCACTAATGCAGGTAAAATATAAGCCGTATTCCCTAAAGCTTCTGGAGTTTTAACTACAAACAAGCTATAGCCCATTTGAATAATAATAGCTATAAGGGAAATTACAAACATAGGTTTTGCCCATTTCTTTTTTAACAGCAAAGCAAAACTCCCTAGCACCCCAGAAAAAACGGCAATTCCATAAATAAATTTTGCCCAGAGCGGATTGTTTTCATACATGGCTCTTTGGGGTTCGGGCATAGCTTCTAATGCTTCTGGTGTTACACTAATATCTGCTATAAAAGCTCCTACTCCCATTAAATTCCAAAACAATGCAAGAATAGTGATAAGCCAAAACCACCACGGAATTTTAGTTGATAATTGCGTGTCCATAATAAGTTTAGTTAGTTATAAGTCTTATAAATTTAAGAAATAAAACGCAAACTTAAATTGCCTATTTTAAAACAACGAAAAAACTTTTTAGTCCCATAAGGATACTTTGCACTGCATAAGCCGCTAAAATAAGTCCCATAACCTTACTAATTACAGAAATACCATACTCTCCAATTCTCTTTTGAATATGATTAGCTCCAAGTAAGAAAACGCAGGTTATTCCAATAACTAATAATACTAGAATAGAAGTTATTATTTGCTGTTGAATAGTGTAGATATGGTTATCTGTCATTAACACCACCGCCATAATTGCTCCAGGCGAAGCAATTGAAGGTATTGCTATTGGAAAGATAGTAACATGTTTATAATCTTTTATTGATTCTTTTTCTGAGGAAGGTTTACCTTCTCCAAAAATCATAGTAAGTGCAAATAAAAATAAAATAACTCCTCCAGAAATCTGAAAAGCATCTAAAGACACTTTCATTCCTTCCAAAATAAATTGCCCAATAACAATAAAGAACAACAGAATAAAGAACGCTACTACGCTTGCACGCATAGCTATTTTCTTTTTTTCAGCCAAATCAAACGACTTTGTTGCCTCCAAATACACTGGAACAGAACCAAATGGATCGATTACGGCAAATAAAAATAATATAGTAGTTATAATCTCCTGCATTTATAATAAATCTTAGTGTGCTAAATATACGTAGAAGATTTTTTACAGAACTCCCTAAAAAATAAAGATTTTAATTCAACCAGTTCTTTTTTATACTGAAGTTTGAAAAGAATACGTGAAAAACACCAGCAAGAATAATAAAAACAGGGAGAATTACAGATTCGGGACTGAAAGACTCTAATGAAGTTACCCCTATTAAACTATATATCATTTGAATTAAGATAGCCACCAGAGAAAGTACAAATAAGGGTCTTGACCACTTTTTACGCAATAATAAACCTATACTTCCAATAACTCCAGACAATACAGCTACAGCATATACAACTTCCATCCAAGAGGGATAAGAAAGTAAGAGTTCTTTTTCTGAAATTGGAAGCGCCAACAAGGAAGCTTGAGTCATGCTTATTTGTCCTATAAAAGCTCCCAGCCCCATTAAATTCCAAATAAGTGCAAATATAGAAACTATCCAAAACCAAATTGGAAGACTTAAAACAGCTTTACGAGTCATAATCTATTAAATTTTAGCTTATTACACCTCTAATATACACTTTATATAAGGATTTCTAAAGTGTTAAAATTACTGACTCTATTTTTATCATTTATGTCCGAGTAAAATACAAGACCGCTTCGCTGTATGAACAAAGAGGCAAGAGGCAAGAGACAAGAGACAAGAGGCAAGAGACAAAGAGACAAAGAGACAAAGAGACAAGAGACAGGAGACAAGAGACAAAGAGACAGGAGACAGGAGACAAGAGACAAAGAGACAGGAGACAGGAGACAGGAGGCAAGAGACAGGAGATAGGAGATAGAAAACAAGAAACAAGAGATATGTATATCCCTAAATAGAGTTGACCGTTTTTATTTAATTTCCATTATCAAAAATGTAGAATTCTTCTTATTCAGATTAACCACAATTTTTACATAAACACAACAATTGGGAATGATCCACTTTTTTATGAAAGGAAACTACTATTGTATTTATACCCATAAAAAAAGCCTCTTCATTTTTGAAGAGGCTTTAGAGCCGATAGAGGGACTCGAACCCACGACCTGCTGATTACAAATCAGCTGCTCTAGCCAGCTGAGCTACATCGGCGTTTCCCTTAAAAAGTGCGCAAATATAATTCTCAAAATTATACTTGCAAACTTTTTTAAAAGAAATTTTTGATTTTTTTTAGATTAAGCCGCTGACAATTTATTCAGCTTTTCAACTAAAGAAGAAGCTTTCTCTTCAAGCTCTTTGTTAACTTGCTTTAAATGAGCTTTTCTATTATCTACATCTTTATTATTAACCTTTACGATTAACTCATCAAAAGTAGCAATTGCTTCATCTATAATTTTATCACCTTCTTTAGAATTTGGTGTATTGGTACTTATTTCCCAAATGTAAACAGCTTCAATAATATCTCCTAAAACGAAGTTTATATCTCTCTTTAAATCTCTTATACTAGCCATACTATTTTATTTTAGCTGCAAAAGTACAGCATTTTTATAAATGTACCTCCAAAATTTTAGCATCCTTAGCACTAATACTAATTTCATTGATTGTGGCTGGAATGAGGATTGTTTCTCCTTGTGCTAACTTCTCTATATTTTCTCCGACTTTAATTTGCGCTTGTCCGTCCACACAAATATAAATAGTAAAAGAATCTCTATTAACTAATTGCTTTACAAAGGTTCCTACAACATTTAAATAATTGGTAATAAAATAATCACAAGTCACCATATTATTAGACGAATTATACTCCGTACCATAGTTAACCTTAAAATCGTCTTTCTTCTGATAATCGATTGCGTCTACTGCCAATTCGGTATGCAATTCTCGTGTATTCCCATCTTTATCTTTACGTTCATAATCATAAATTCGATACGTAACATCTGATGTTTGCTGAATTTCTGCCAATAGAATTCCTGCTCCAATTGCATGAACTTTTCCTGTATTGATAAAATAGGTGTCGCCTGCTTTAACTTCTTCTTGATTTAAAATCTCAAGTAATTGTCCGTTTTCTAAGTGTTCTAAATATTCTTCTTTCGTCAAAGTTTCTTTAAAACCAACAATCAATTTAGAACCTGGATCGGCTTGCATAACATGCCACATTTCTGTTTTTCCGAAGGAATTATGCCTTTCTTTTGCCAAGGCATCATTAGGGTGAAGCTGTACAGATAAATCTAATTTTGCATCTATAAACTTAATCAAGATTGGAAATTTACTCCCGAAACGTTTGTAAACAGAAGCTCCTAAAAGTTCCTCTTTATAAGTATCTATTAATTCTTGAAGTGTTTTTCCTTGTAATTCTCCATTGCTAGCAACAGAAACATTTCCTTCTACTCCAGACAGCTCCCAACTTTCTGAGGCTGTAGTTGTTTTTACATCCTTCTGAAGGACTTCTTTTAATTTGTTTCCTCCCCATAAATACTCTTTATAAATAGGAATAAACTTTAATGGGTATAAATTCATTTTTATATAAACGCTTTATTAATAATTATTAAGCCCCTGTATAGGTAACATAATTTCTTGGTGTTTCATATAGCACAACCTCCAATTCAAATTCCTCTAAAAAAGGTTTTAACCGATTGTAGATTACTATAGCTATATTTTCTACGGTTGGATTTAAGGTTTTAAATTCTGGAACTTCAATATTAAGATTTTTATGATCTAAATGATCTTCAACTTCTCTTTCGATAAGCTCTTTTAATATTTTTAAGTCGATTACAAATCCAGTTTCAGGATCAATTTCTCCTTTTACACTTACAATTAAATCGTAGTTATGACCGTGATAATTAGGATTGCTGCATTTTCCAAATACAGCTTTATTTTTATCGTCGTCCCAATCTGGACGAAACAATCTATGAGCTGCATTAAAATGAGCTTTTCTACTAACTTTTAAGTTCATCTGTTACTATTTATTGTTTTTCAATGGTCAGCTATAATGCTCTTGACTATCATAATTGGTTGGTTTCCAAATTTGTTAATAGGCATTTCATGATATAGCACTAGATTGTTCTTCAATATGAAGGTAGAATTTTTCAAATATTATTTTAAACCAAGCTGTATACTCATCAGGATTAACCTGCATATCTTTTTTAATATCTTTTAAAGACATCCATTTCCAGCTTGCTACTTCATCAGGATTAATTTTTGGTTCTTCATTATACTTACCTACCAAAATATGATCGTATTCATGTTCTGTTAATCCATTATCAAAAGGAGCATGGTATATAAATGACAAAACTTCTTCAAGGTCTGTAGCAAACCCCATTTCTTCTTGCAAACGACGTTTTCCTGCTTCAATATTACTTTCTCCTTCTCTTTGGTGACTGCAACAGGTATTTGTCCACAAGCCTGGAGAATGGTATTTATGAGCCGCACGTTGTTGAACCATGGTTTCCCCAGCATCATTAAAGACAAAAACTGAAAAAGCTCTATGAAGCAGCGCTTTTTCATGTGCTTCAATCTTTTCCATTAATCCAATTTGCTGATCATTTGCATCAACCAAAATAACTTTTTCTTTTTCCATTTAGCATTTTTCTTTCAAAGGATGATTGGTTTCTTTTCAATCTGCCGTAAAATAGCACAACAAATCTACAAAAATGGTTAACCATATCATAAAACAAAAAATCCCACTTGTTGTGAGATTTTTCAGCTAAACCCTTTTTAGAGTTTTTCTTTATAGTAACGCTATATTATTTTAAATTGAAGCAATCATTAATTTCATCTAAAATCAACTACCCCGGAGCAAAATCACAAGGTATTCAAACGCAGAGTCCAATGGTAAGTCCGGAACAGGCTTTGAAGCATTATACCCTCTGTATGGGATTAAAAAGTTACACCTTATTACTTAGAAAAATCTTGGAGCAGTAACTCTTCTGTAATTTCTAGAAAACTCATATCTAAGGAAAATTTCCATAGTTCCATTATTAAACTGAGTTCCTCCTAATGCTGTTACTTCTCGGTCATAAGCCATTCCAATAGCTAAAGATTCGTTTAACTGAAAAGCAATCATAGCGGTTACTGCTGCATCCAATCTGTATCCTACACCAAAAGAAACACTTTCGTTATACATAAAATTAGCAGATACATCTACTTGCAAGGGTGCTCCAGAAACATATTTGGTCAATACTGTAGGCTTAAATTGCCAATCATAATTTAAATCAAAAACATAGCCCCCCATTAAATAATAATGAATTCTAGAAGTAGCCACGTAAGACGTGCTACTATTGGAATTGTTAGATTCATCAAAATACTCTGTAGTAAGCATATTAGGAACAGAAAGTCCAACATAATATTTATCGGCATGGTAATAAATTCCAGCCCCTATATTTGGCGAGAACTTATTATCGATATTGTTTTGTCCTGTAAGTTCCACATCATCATATTGATTAAGCTTTGTAAAATCAATATTCAATAAGCTACCTCCCACTTTCAATCCAAAAGATAAATTCCCTTGGTAGGAAGTTTGGATAGTGTATGAAATATTCGCATCAAAAAAGGTTTCTTGAGTAACCCCTTCACCTAATTTATCATTAATTATAGACAAGCCAACTCCTAATCTACTATCTCTAATTGGCGAATGCACATTAAGCGTTTGCGTTTGTGGCGCGCCATCTAAACCTAACCATTGATTACGGTATAAAGCTGTAGCACTAAGCATTCCTCTACTCCCCGCATAGGCAGGATTTATGCTCATGGTATTATACATATATTGAGTATACTGCGCATCTTGCTGTGAATAAACAGAATTTAATGCCGTAAGAATAAACAACACTATTAAAAAATTATTACGCTTCAAATTGTTCATCTCCTAATAATTGATATATAAATATCCAGCTGTACTCTTTGTGGTTTGGTCTTTAACATATTCTATTGCATAATAATATGTTCCAACTGGTAATTTATTATTTTGACCTATGGTAACTCTCCCCTGTGAATACCCGTTAAAATGATTAGTACTCTGTCCATAACCTTCCGTTTCGAAGACTAATACTCCCCATCTATTAAAAATCTTAACTGAGTTTTGAGGATATAATTCAATCCCACCAATTTTGAAAAAATCGTTTCTTCCATCTCCATTAGGCGATACTAATTGATGAATTTGCAAATCTTCTTCTGGTGCTGGTGGCGGAGGTGGAGCTGGGTTTAATGGCTCTGCATTTACAGTTATAAAACCTCTTTCAAAATTAATACTTCCATCGGAATGGATAACATCTACTACATAACTAAAAACATCTTGTCCTTCATAATTTGCATCAACAACATATGAAATTGTGTTGTCAGAATTTATAGTAGCAACACCATTTCCAGGCGTCCCTATACTTGAAATAACTAAGTTTGAATTTTCATTGAAAGCATCGTTTTCTAAAACATTAAAAATTACTTCTGAAGGATTTGAAGAGTCAACATAATATAAATCGTCTACCACATCTACCACAGCATTCACTTTTATGAGAACAGTAGCTGAAGAAGACTCCATTACCCCATCAATATTTGTATAATTTATACTATACTCAAAAGTATCGTTTCCTACAAAATCGGACTCGGGAGTATAAGTAATTGTATTATCAGCATTTTTAATTGCTGTTCCGTAAATTGGGGTATCAACTTCTATTGAAAAATTTGAAACCCAATCAACATTATCATTATCCAAAACCTTAATAGTAATTACTGTATCTTCATCTGTAGTTACATTATCATTTTCAGCAATATCATCTCTATCGTCATTTCCATCACTTACATCAACATGAACCGTTGCAGTATCAAAACCACCATTCCCATCTGATACAGTATAAGTAAAGCTATCCTCTCCTACAAAACCTGGTTCCGACGTATAAATAAGCGTTGTATTATCATTAGGATTAAACTCTACAAGTCCGTGTGCAGGCAACACATAGTCGTAAATAGACAAGGCGTCTCCATCTGGGTCTGTATCGTTTATCAGCACGTCCATAATCAATGATTCTCCATCAAACACATAAAAATCGTCCACAGCAACTGGGGCATCGTTGGCTGAATTATCTGTAACTTCAACTATTGTAACTCTAACTACAGCTGTAGTTTGGTTTCCATTAGCATCTGTTAGCGTATAACTAAAACGGTCATTTCCATTAAAACTTGGATTTGGGATATATTCAAATACTCCATCAGAAACTTCTACAACAGTTCCGTTACTTGCATCTGTATTATATTGATAATCATTTCCGCTACTTCCAGCCGCTCCAATATTATCATTCTCCCTTACATCTATTTGATTTGATACCCCAGGACTGCTATCTTCCAAAACTTCCAAACTATCATCTTCAGCATACAAAGCATTGATGGTAATTGTAGCAGTATCTGTCATAGGTGAACCATCGGTATTTAAAACCGATAACGAATAGGTAAATTCATCTTGCCCTTTAAAATTACTCCCTGGAATATAGGTAATGGTGTCATCACTTGGATTCTCTGATGTTTCATTTTGATTAAGTACAACCGTTCCATATTGTGCTTTTGTTACTTCTATTACCCCAATAGTTGGAATATCAGAATCGTTCTCCAGCATATTAATAGTAGTTCCTGTAGTTGCTACGGAAGCTACTACATCGTCCACCAATTGGAATTCATTTCTAAGGCAAACTACGGTAAAAGTAGGTAGTTGTTTAGCACTCCCCCCCTTTTGAAGCGTAGCTATATATTCAATATATGTAGTCCCTGCTTTTACGGTAGGCGAAAGTCCGCTAAGACCTTCATTCCAAGTTACTGCTGCATTAGTTCCAACACTACCCGCTACATTTAATGTAACCTCATTGGCTGGAGAATTGCAATACGTAACTACAAAATATGAAGTAGCATTTTTACCACATTTAGTACCATCGTAAGTAGCGTAATAAACACCTGGAATTTTTACCTCCAGAAGGTGGTCTCCATCTTGAGAAGAAGGTAACCATACAGCGTCTCCTCCATTTTCTTCCATTCCATCCTGCACATACCATTTATAATTACTAATAACTCCATTTTCGACACTTGTTTTTGGAGCTTCCAATATAAATTGTGCCTGCATTTGGAATGTCAGCAATAAAAATAAGCCGAACAAAAACTGTTTGATATGTATATTTTGATATTTCAAAATGATTTTTTTTAGATTTTTATCAAACAATTATTTTACAACAAAAACTACGTTGATAAGCGAGTTGTAGTCAGAAGGCACTGCCTTTATATCATAACTTAAAACTCCAGTATCTGAAATAGATACATTTTCAAATACATCCGTGTCGTAATAAGTTACATAGTAATACAATTCGTCTTCACCATAAGTAGGAATCCCACTAGAAGGAGCACTAGTACTTGAAACCATTGGCGAACCGTATTGGCTTACATAATCTTCATGTAGGTCTCTCGTATTTCCAGTTGAAACTGCAGATGCATTTAACGCTATCGACGGGGGATAGAAAATTCTAGCTGCTTTAGCGGTTACTTTTGACATAGCTGATATTGCTTCATTTGTATTAGTTTCATTAGTTCCATCTCCATCAACATCTAATTCTGTATCTAAACTTATACTTGAAGCTGTTTGCTCTTTCCATTCAACACCATCTCCTGCGGCATTAGTAGTAAGTATTTGATTTGCCGTACCATTTTTAATTTTAGCAGTAGTTATAGCCTCATCAGCAATGTCTGCTGTAGCAATGGTTTCGTCTTTAATTTCTGTAGAAGTAACAACTCCTTCAGCTATTTCAAGAGTTACATTATTAAAAGTTGCATTGGCTCCTCCTGTAACCGTAAGATCATTAGAAGTAATATCCCCATCTCCATTAATAGAAGCTATATCTACATCTAAAGCACCTGAAGTTGGGTTTTTAGTTAATCCTACTCCAGCTACCTCTTGATTAATATGCTTAGCTTCAACTGCAAGGTTTGATATTTTATACCCATTTACAGCCCCATCAGCAATTTTACTATCAGTAACTGCATGCAATAAGATTTTATCTGTGGTTACAGCATCATCCGCTAATTTTGCGTTTGTAATGGCAGCATCTGCAACTTCTATTTGATATTCTCCTCCTGAAACTCCTGTTCCAGAAACAGTAGTTGTTGTTCCATTTTTAATTAATGTTTCTGATCCGTCGGGAGTAGGTAATATAATACTATTACCATTTGATATAGATAATGTGTTTCCTGTTATAGCTAATTCCTGCTCATCTGTATTGTCTATATATCCTGATAAATCAATTTGATTTTCCGTTGTTTTAGGGGTTGACAACGTTAATACATTGGCAGTTAAGTTTAAATCCTGAAGCTCATTTGTCGAATTTGTATCCTCATCTGCACTAATATGATTATCTATGGCTGTTTCGTTAGCGTCAATTTGACTCTGTAAATCGTCAATAGAGTTGTTTGCCGCTGTTTTTGCAGCATCTAAATCTATTTGAACTTCTTCAATAGCATCTTGTACATTATTGCTTGAAACATTCCCTGCAGGAGAAAATGTTACTTCAGTAGCGGTTTGATCATCTGTATTATCTAAATATGGTGTCAAATCTACCGTCCCTCCATCTTCCAATGTTAATATATTGCCAGTAGCCAAACTTAATCCTTGGTCATCTGTATTATCTAAATATCCTGAAAGATTTACACTCCCTCCATCTTCTAATACTAAATCATTTCCTGATAAACTCAAAGCCTGATCATCTGTATTCACTCCACTTAAATCAATCGAAAAATCATAATCTTTTCCTTCTGAATCAGGCGTTACTGTTATACTACCATCTGTAGATGTAAGTGCTTGTATCTCATTCTCGTCATCCGTATCCCCATCTGCTGCATTGCTTGCTGCTAACTCGTCAATAGCTGCTTGTGTGTTTTCTGCTGTAAGTCCAGAGGTGCTATTGCTATAATCTACCTCTGAAGCGGTTTGATCGTCTGAACCTAAATCAGACAATGCTACT
>NZ_JBSXNL010000051.1:0-42332 GCF_056857615.1 Galbibacter sp. L-19 | reverse complement strand
ATTTTACAATCCAATTCTTTTAAAACCTTGAGGATTTTGTCGTAATTTGCTTGAAAGTTGTGCATATAAATTATAGTGTGGTTACTACAATTTACTGCATTTTAGCAGTTTGCACAACTTTTTCTAAATGCACAACGGGTATTTAATATATATTTGTATTTTAAGAGTTTGCGTAAATCTATGAAATACTCACTAAAAGTATCTAATCCAGCCATTATTATGAAAAGGGTATTTTATCTGAAGATTGAGAAATTAATAAATATAAACAGATGAAAATAATAATTGCAGGTGCTGGCGAAGTAGGATTTCACTTAGCAAAACTTCTTTCTTATGAATCTCAAGATATAACCTTAATAGATAATGATAAGGAGAGTCTAAATTATGCAGACACGCATTTAGATATTAAGGTATTGAGGGGAGACGCAACTTCTGTTAGTGTTTTAAAAGAAGCAAGAGTAGATTCTTCAGATTTAATGATTGGAGTTACCGCTTCTGAAACTACAAATATTACACTTTGTTTGTTGGCAAAACAATTGGGATGCAAACGAACAATTGCCAGAATTTCTAATACTGAATTTATCCATTATAAGGAGGAGATAAAATTTAATACGCTTGGAATTGATGAAGTAATTTCTCCTGAAAAATTAGCTTCCGAAGAGATACAATTATTATTAGACCAATCTGCATTTAACGATAGTTATGAGTTTGAAGATGGCGCGTTAATTATGGTTGGAACTTCTTTGCAGCGTACCGCTCCTTTTGTAGGTAAATCTGTGCAAGAAGCGGCAGG
This sequence comes from Galbibacter sp. L-19, assembly GCF_056857615.1. Taxonomy (NCBI): domain Bacteria; kingdom Pseudomonadati; phylum Bacteroidota; class Flavobacteriia; order Flavobacteriales; family Flavobacteriaceae; genus Galbibacter; species Galbibacter sp. L-19. The sequence goes on along the minus strand of NZ_JBSXNL010000051.1, from coordinate 41,542 downwards.
GATTTTTCCAGAATTACATTTTGTTCCAATTGCTATACAGCGTTTTGGAACCCAATACACATTAATTCCTCGTGGAGATACTGTTTTTAAAGAGGGAGATCAAGCATATTTTGTTACCTTAAAAGAGGGGGTGGATGAACTTTATAAACTTACTGGAAAAACGAGGGAAGAAATAAAGAATGTAATGATTCTTGGGGGAAGTAAAATTGGATTTAAAACTGCCCGAGACCTTTGTAGTAGTAAATTTAGAGTGAAGTTAATAGAGAAAGATAAAAGTAAAGCCTTCGATTTAGCCGATGATCTTCCGAATGCATTAATAATTAACGGAGATGGAAGGAATGTAGATCTTTTGGAGGAAGAAGATATTAGCGAAATGGATGCTTTTATTGCAGTTACAGGAAATTCTGAAACAAATATAATGTCTTGCTTAATGGCGAAATCAAAAAACATTAAGAAGACAATTGCTTTGGTTGAAAATATGGATTATTTCCAGCTTTCTCAATCCATTGGAATAGATACCCTTATTAATAAAAAATTACTAGCAGCAAATAATATATTTCGCCATATTAGAAAAGGAGAAGTAGTAGCTTTAACCAAATTGAATAATCTAAATGCAGAAATGCTAGAGTTTATTGTAAAGCCAACTTCTAATGTAACTGGTAAAGTAATAAAAGATGTCGATTTCCCACGTTCTGCAATTATAGGTGGTGTTATTAGAGATGGGGAAGGTATTATTGCTCTCGGAGACTTTGAAATCAAAGCTGGAGATAGAGTAGTAGTATGTTGCTTGCCAAGATCGATTTCTAGAGTTGAAAAACTTTTTCTTTAAAATTCATGAAAAGACTAAATTCTAAAATAATCTTTCACTTCATGGGGTTGCTATTACTTTGTAATGGTGGTTTTATGATACTTTCAGCTATTGTTAGTGGTCTTTATAATGATGGCGCTACTCTGGAGATTAGTTTTGCAGGAATCACTACAATTTTTGTAGGGATTTTATTGATGTACGGTACTAAAAATCATAAGAAGGAAATAAAAAAACGTGAAGGATACATGATTGTTTCTTTTGGATGGGTTTTTATGACAATTTCTGGAATGTTGCCTTACTTGTTTACAGGCTCAATTCCGTCTGTTACAAATGCTTTTTTTGAAACAATGAGTGGTTACACTACCACAGGAGCCTCCATATTAAATGATATTGAAGTGCTTCCAGAAGGTATTCTTTTTTGGCGAAGTACAACACATTGGATTGGTGGAATGGGAATTATTGTACTTGCCATTGCAATATTACCATTATTAGGAATTGGAGGGATGCAGTTATTCGCAGCAGAAGCTCCTGGTCCTAGTGCCGATAAGTTGCATCCTAGGATTACAGATACAGCCAAACGTTTGTGGTTTATTTATGTAGGATATACATTGGCAGAAACTTTACTTTTAAAACTGGCTGGGATGAGTTTTTTTGATGCTATAAATCATGCTATGGCTACGTTGTCTACAGGAGGTTTTTCAACAAAAAATGCAAGTTTAGCTTATTGGAATGATAATCCGCTTATTCAATATATTGTTATCTTTTTTATGTTTGTGGCAGGTGCAAATTTTGTACTGAGCTATTTTGCGTTTAAAGGAAAGGTTCAAAAAGTAATTAACGATTACGAATTTAGATTTTATGGTCTATTGGTGCTCTGTGTGAGTATTGTGGCTGCACTTGTAATTTATTTTAAGGCAAATGTGCCAATAAGCGAATACCATCCAATGGTTTTAGGGGCTGCTGAGAGTTCTTTGAGGCATGCTCTTTTTCAGGTTATTTCTGTAATTACAACTACAGGTTTTGTTACTGCAGACTATACAAGTTGGACTCCATTTCTGACAATCGTTTTTTTCGGATTGATGTTTGTAGGTGGGTCCGCTGGATCAACTGCTGGGGGAGTGAAAGTAGTACGACATTTATTAATGATTAAAAATGGATTGCTGGAGTTTAAACGAACCTTGCACCCTAACGCAATAATTCCTGTTCGATATAATGGGAAAACTGTTTCAGAAAATATCATTTATAATATCCTTGGGTTTTTTATAATCTATATGTTGTTATTTATTACTGGAGCAGTAGTATTAGGAGCTCTAGGGTTGGATTTTGAATCGGCTATTGGAGGTGCAGCTTCTTCTTTAGGAAACATTGGTCCTGCATTAGGTTCTTTGCATCCGTTAACAAATTACGATTCCCTACCCATGCTTGGCAAATGGTGGTGTTCTTTTTTAATGCTTTTAGGAAGGCTCGAGTTATTTACCGTACTTATTTTATTTTCTCCTTTTTTCTGGAAACGTACTTAAGTAACGGTGTTTTTATATAGTTTCAATAGTGCTATTGAGTTGTATCTGTTTATGAATGCAGTTTTATAGCGCTACTTTTTTGTATATCAAAGATCCTGTTGAAAGTGTCTCATTGTTAATTTCAAAATCTCTTGTAAAAACTCCTAAATTACATAGGTATCCACCTTCTTCTTTTCTGTAAATTTTCCCACTTAGGATTCCCCACTTAAATAAGTAGTAATTGTCTTTTTTATCAATAGAAATGGTTGGCCAATTTTCTGTGTTTTTATAGATTCCTACTATTTTATTTATGGTGTCGTTTTCTGTTAAGAGTTGCGAATTTTTGGGGTATGTAATTTCATTCTCTTTTTTGAAACTTTGATCAAACTTTAGCTTTTCACGCAAAAAAATACTGTCTGCTGGTAATTCATTTAACAAGTTATAAGCGTAATTTGCCATTAGGTGCGGTAATAAGTAGGCTCTGTTGTCATTTGAAAACGCAATAACACCTATTTTTTTCTTTTGCATAAATGACATATGGAAGCTTATTCCTGCCAAATTTCCAAAACGGGTTAGTATTTTTTCTTTCTGATATTCTGCTATATCCCATCCTAGGCTATAGCCAGTTCGATGGTATGTAAAATATTTTTTATTCTGACTGGTAGTCGGATTATGGAGGTCTAGCCAAGAATTTTCATTCAGTAAAATAGTGTCTTCTCTAATGTTTGCGCTTAACCATTTTGATAGATCATTTATAGTAGAAATTATGCCCCCTGCAGCATGCATTGTAATATCTTCTTTATAAAAATCTTTTTTAATGAGACCTCTCTCTTTGGAGACGGTAAGAGATGGATAGATGTTTTTTAAGTGATAGTTACTTACATAAGCACTTGTATTTTTCATTTTTAAGGGATCGAAAATATAATTTTTCATCTCAGATTTCCATGCTTTCCCCGTTACTTTTTCTAGTACTATCCCTGCTATGATTGGGCCAACATTAGAATATCTAAATTCCCTAGACTTGTCATAAAGAAAGTCGGTGTTTAAATCGTGTATTAATTCTTCGTTCTTTCCGCTGTAGCCTAAAAAAGCTGTTTTCCAAGCCATACTTGTGCTAAATGTACCGTGTGTGTGATTTAAAAGACTTTTAATGGAGATTTTCTTTGTATCTACACTGTCCTTATAATTTAACTCGGGAAGGTAATTATTAAGAGATTTGTTTAAACTGAGGATCTTTTTCTGTTCTAATATTTTGAGTAGTGTTCCTGTAAAGGCTTTGGTGCTAGAGGCAATATAGATTGGAGAATCGTTGTTAAAAGATGATTTTTTATCGCTTAAAACAGTGTCATTTATAGTGAATGAATATGCCAATCCATTTTCATCAACTATTGCAAAAATAAAATCTCCAAGTAATCCTTTTTCTTTATAAATGATTTTTACTTGCGCTTCAAGTTTTGATGATAAATCAGGATGTTCTCTGTGGAACTTCCTTAAATTTTTATTTGTAGAATTATTACTTGTCTTGCAAGAAGATAAAAACAGTAAGAATAGGATTATAAAATATGTTTTAATAATTTGATATAGTCTTTCCATAATTAATAAGTTATTTATTGGATGGACGATTAGATATATAAATTGGTTACAGTTTTTTTAGTCCCTCGTAGCTGATTTAATTCCTCAATAGTCTATAATATGTGCTTTTTGAAGAGTTTTACATTAAAATGAGTTGAATTTATGGTATTTGAGGTTTGCTTTGAGATAATTTTAGAGAACTCATATACCCTGTTTTTAGAGTATTAGAAAGGGCTAAATTCCCCTTATTTAGATGTCTTTATTTTGTCATATTTGCTTTAAAATAGTCTTCAAAGCGCAATGATGAAATTTTGAGGGAATTAAGTTAAAAAAGAGGCTGCCTTTTCAGGCAGCCTCTTTTTGTTTTTTACAAAAACCTCTAATTTCAAAATTTACATTTCGATTTATTGTTGTCCGATAAAGGTTAACGAAATTTATAAAACTCCACTTATATCAAGGTTCAAATGATGTTTCTAAAATAGACGCTTACTATTAATAGAAATGCATAAAAAGAGGATTTTAGTAATGTTTTTTTAAACTGAATATTTTGTGGTAGTTAACAATTAGTCTTTTTTCTTATAGCGAAGCGGTCTTGTATTTTAACTCGGACATTATTGATTAAATGTATGGATCAATAAATTTAATTAGTCTTTTATTCAAACTTCATTCGTTTCATAGCCTTAAAAACTCCATAAATTTTTTAATTATAGAATTTTTATTTCCTTTAAAAATTTATTTTCTCATTCTATCAAATAGATTTTATTCTAAAAATAATGATTTTTCAGTTATTCTTAGAATAAATATCATGTAGATGCAAAAAATATTTATTGATTTTAATTCACTATTTGTTTGTTTTTAGTATATTTTTAATGGTTATATTTAATATAATAATAAAAAAAGTATCTTTTTATGTGAAAAATTTATTAATAGTCAAATATTTTTTACTTAACTTTTTTTTAAGAAGTTTATGTTTTATAAACTTATAAATATTCAATGGAAACAAATTGTAATAGAATTTTAGTACTGTCACTATTTTTATTTACTCAATTTATGTTTGCTCAAACTCAAAAAGTAAAGGGAGTTGTTACAGATCAAGACAATATGCCATTACCAGGAGCTAGTATTGTTGTAAAGGGGACTGCTATAGGAACACAAACAGATTTCGATGGAAACTATGATATAGAGGTTTCTATAGGAGATGTTTTAGTTTTTTCTTTTGTTGGTCAACGATCAGAGGAAAGAAAAGTATCAGCTTTTGGAGTTATGAATGTTACTCTTCAAGAAGATGCGCAAGCCTTGGATGAAGTAATTATTACAGCTCAAGGGATTAAAAGAGAGAAGCAAGCTTTAGGGTATTCAGTAGCTGAGGTTGGGAGTGAACAACTGGAGCAGCGAGCAGAAGGCGATATAGGTCGTGTTCTATCAGGAAAAGCATCTGGATTAAATATTACGCAACAAAGTGGTTTGTCTGGTTCTGGAACTAGTGTAGTAATTAGAGGATATAGCTCTTTTAGCGGGAGTAATCAACCTCTTTTTGTGGTGGATGGAGTTCCGTTTGCTAGTGAAACAAATTCTTCTGGAGCTGCTACCGGCAATGCAGATGATGATTTTGTAAATGGGAATACTGGGTCTAGTAGGTTTTTAGATTTAGATCCTAACAATATAGAAAGTGTAAATGTTTTAAAAGGGTTGGCTGCATCTACCTTGTATGGTACAGCAGGACGAAATGGGGTAGTATTAATTACTACTAAAAATGGAGCCACTACAAAAACTGCTAATAAGAATGAAATTACAGTAACATCATCTATATTTTTTAATAAAATAGCTTCTCTGCCAGATTATACCAATAAATTTGGAAATGGTTTTGATCAGGCTTTTGGGTGGTTTTTTAGTAACTGGGGACCTTCTTTTGAAAAAGATGGTATAGCTGGTTGGGCTAATGGAGTTAATGCAAACCCAAATGTAGGGTTTGATGAAAACGGAACTCTAGCGCATCCATATTCTACTGCAAGCTCTTCATCGGGAATTCCGCAGGCTTTTCCAGAATATCAAGGAGCACGATACGAATGGCGGCCTTATAATAGTGTTGAAAACTTTTTCAAGACAGGAACAGCAAAAAACAATTCTATTAATTTTAGAGGAAACTCAAGTGATGGAAAGGTTTCTTATAATGCAAATTTTGGACTCTTGGACGACGAAGGGTTTACTCCAGGAAATAGCTTGAAAAGATACACTTTAGGGGTTGGGGGAAGAGCCGAATTATCCAATAAATTTACTGTATCTGGAACTATTAATTTTACAAATACTAATTATACAACACCTCCTGTAGCAGCGTCAGATGGGAACGGTGCTTTTGGTACAGGGTCATCGGTTTTTGGAGCATTGTTTTTTACGCCTAGAAGTGTTGACTTAATAGGGCTTCCTTATCAAAATCCCTTAGATGGATCGAGTGTTTATTATCGTCAAAATAATAGTATTCAGCATCCGCTATGGACAGTTCACAACGCGCAGGCAAGTCAGATAACAAATAGGGTGTTCGGACAATCGTCTGTTATTTACAATATTAACGATCGTCTAAATGTACTGTATCGTTTTGGTCTTGATGTGTATAGCGAAAACAACGTGAATCAGCAAAACAAAGGAGGTAGAGGACAGAGTGATGCGGCATTGGCAAGTGGAATTTATCAAACATGGAATAACACCAATACAATTCATAACCACGATGTTATAGTAAACGGAGATTATGACCTTTCAGAAAAAATAGGAATGCAGTTTAACTTGGGAGCAACTTCTAAAAGAGAGGAATTAAATAGAGTTGGTGTAGCAAGCTCTGGACAAGAGGTTTTTGATGTCTATAGACATTCTAATTTTTCTAAACAGGATGAAATAGAATATTATCAAGAACGAAATATAACAGGGGTGTATGGTCAGTTTAGTTTTGATTATGATCGTTGGGCTTATTTAACGCTCGCAGGAAGAAACGATTGGGTGTCTAATCTTTCTTCAGAAAATAGATCTATTTTTTATCCTAGTGTAAGTGTATCGTTTGTTCCTACTACAATTCTTAAAGGTATAAAAAGTGAGAAGGGATTAAATTATTTAAAATTTAGAGCAGGGTATGGTACTTCAGCAAACTTTCCTGTAGGGTATCCTACAGTGTCAACCTTAAATATTAATACGCAATTTTTTAATGATCAAGGATTGGATATTGTAACAAATTCGGTATCAAATAGATTGGGGAATCCCGATTTAAAACCTGAGCTTTTAAGAGAATTAGAGTTTGGTTTGGAATCGAAATTTTTTAATAACCGAGTGTCTTTGGAAGCGTCTTATTATACCAGAACTACTACAGATTTAATTATTGACAGACCTTTAGATCCAACCACTGGATATACCACTCAATTAACTAATGTAGGTGAAATAAGAGGAGATGGTGTTGAAGTGGATTTAGGAGTGTCAATTTTAAGAGGTTATGACGATGGATTTAATTGGGATGTAAATGCCAATTTTACAGTCAATAAATCGGAAGTAGTAGATCTAGGTTCTGATACAGATATTATTGTGTACGCTGGTTTTAGCGATTTAGGAAATGCAGCTATTACAGGGGAACCTTTAGGGGTAATTGTAGGGAGTCGAATAAAACGTAATGATGCTGGAGAATTTTTAGTAAATAGTGCCGGAGATTATATAGTTGAAAACGGTCAGTTTATTATTGGAGACCCTAATCCAGATTGGGTTTTGAATATTGGAAATAACCTGTCGTTTAAAAACTTTAATTTTTCATTTTTGGTGAATTATACAAAAGGAGGCGACATTTATGCAACAACAGCCTCTACTTTATTAGGAAGAGGATTAACAACAGATACGGACGACAGATTGAATACTTTTATTTTACCAGGAGTGCAAGAAGTTAGAAATGCTCAAGGTGAAGTAACCGATTATGAAACCAATACGAAGCAGATAAACAACTCTACTTATTATTTTAATAATGTGTTGTTTGGGCCTAATGAGCTAGGAGTTTTTGATGCAACGGTGGTGCGCTTACAGGAAGTTTCTTTTGGGTATTCTTTACCAAAGAGATTTTTGGAAAAAACACCTTTGGGTTCGTTGAGCTTTAATGTGTCTGGTTACAATCTATATTACAAAGCGCTTAATGTACCAGAAGGGACTAATTACGATCCTAATCAAGCAGGTTTGGGAGTAGGAAACGGTCGTGGATTCGACTTTCTTACAGGGCCTAGTTCCAAAAGATATGGGTTTAGCATAAAAGCATCATTTTAATACTAAAAAAATAGCATAATGAAACGCGTAAGAAAATATATATTTCAGTTGTTTTTAATAGGTCTTCTTCCTTTAAATTCATGTGAGACTACAGAACTGGATTTATCAGATAATCCAAACGAATTAGAACTGTCTCAGTCTAGCACCGATTTCTTTTTAAATAGTGTTCAGGTCGATTTTGCAACCTTTACACATTTAATGGGGGCAAATGGAGCACGATTGGTTCGGATTGAAAGTATGTTGGGAAGAAGTTATCAGAATGTTTCTGAGTTTTCACCAGCATTTCTGGAGACAGAATGGAATACAGCATATCAGGCAGATGGGGGAGAAGAATTACCCACTGGACTAAAAATAAATGGAATTTTGTCGAATATAAGGGCTATGAAGTCAGAAGCTGAAGCGCTTGAGTTGTATCATCATATAGCAATGACGCAGGTAATAGAGGCTAGTACTATGGTAACTTTGGTGGATTATTTTGGTGATGTACCTTATTCTGAAGCTTTACAGGCCAATGCAGAAACACCTATATTAAATCCTAAAGTAGATGAGGGGGCAGCTATTTATGCTGCAGCATTAGAATTGCTAGATAAGGCAATTGCAAATTTCAAAAAAGAAGTGGTTCTTGAGCCAGAAAACGATTTTTATTACAATGGAAATTGGGGAAATTGGATAAAAGCTGCTAATACTCTTAAAATGAAGATATATCTTCAAAAAAGATTGGTAGATGGAGCGGCTCTTCTAAAATTCAATACTATTGTATCTTCAGGAAATTACATAAAAGAAAATGATGAAGATTTTGCCTTTAATTGGGGGGTGAATGAGGTTCAGCCAGATTCAAGACATCCTTTTTATGCTAGTAATTACCTCAATACAGGGTCGGGAGCATATATGTCTAATTGGTTTATGAATTTGATGAATTCTTCTCAAGACCCTCGAGTTCGCTACTATTTTTACAGACAAACAAATGCCGTTCCAGGGCAAGAGATTTCACCTAATGAAGAAGCGCTTTCTTGTTCTTTAGAGCCTGTGCCACAGCATTATATAGATGGCGGATTTACCTTTTGTAATTTACCAAATGGCTATTGGGGGAGAGATCATGGCCAGGATGCAGGAGTGCCTCCAGATGGCTTTTTGAAAACTACTTATGGAGTTTATCCAGCAGGTGGAAAATTTGACGATAATAGTTTTGAAGGAGTGTTGCCCGGAGATGGGGGTGCAGGCGCAGGAATTACTCCTATTTTATTGGCGTCTTGGGTGGATTTTATGCAGGCGGAAATAGCTATGGTTAATGGAGATGGCAATGGAGCTAAAGCATTTATGCTTTCAGGGATTGATAAATCCATGCAAAAAGTAATGTCTTTTGGGGAGCTAGATCCAAGCGCATCGACAAGCTTTATCCCAACGCTGCCAGATGTTGTTAATTTTGAAGAAAATATTAAATCTAATTTTGAAAATGCTACCACAGAAACTGAAAAGTGGAATGTTTTAGCAGAACAATACTGGGTGACCTTGTTTGGGAATGGAACCGATGCCTATAATTTTTACAGAAGAACGGGCTATCCAACTACTTTACAACCAAACCTTGAAAAGGATCCTGGAGGTTTTATTCTGTCGCTCTATTATCCGTCAAATTTTGTAAATAATAATTCTTCAACAAGTCAAAAAGCGGATGTAAGAACAAGAGTGTTCTGGGATAATCATAAAGATGTAAACTTTCCTATTGCCAATTAAAATATAGCAAAACAATGAAAAAAATAAGATATATAGTAGTAGGTGTTTTAGGACTCATTTTTGGAGTGAGTTCTTGTAGTACCGACGATAAGATTGTAGATGAAGTACTAAGTAATATTGGTACGGGAGCAATTTTACGTACCATCAGTCAGGATAATAGCTTGCTGTACAACGATGAGGAGAAGATGTTTGAGCCCAATTCTAAATACACTTTAATGTTGGAAGAACAAGACGCTCAAAAAGGAGATTTACTTGAAAGTGTTGAGGTGTATGTTAAATATAAAGCTACAGATGCGGAGCGTTTTCCTCAAGGAGGGCAAGAGGTGTTACTTGAAAAATTATCGGTTTCAGATTTCTCAGAAGGCGATCGAGAACTTCCTGTAACAACAGTTTCTTATTCTTCTAAAACATTAGTAGAAGCTTTAGGAATTGATGAATCCAAAATTCAAGGGGAAGATCGTTTTGAATTTCGTCTAGTTTTAATGCTAACAAATGGAGAGGTATTTACTAATACCGATGTTGGTGGTCCAGTAAGTGGGGGTTCTTATTTCTTGTCTCCTTTTGAATATTTTCCAATTATAAAATGTGCAATTACCGAAAGTTTAGCAGGTACACATACCTATGAGACTATTAATGCCAAGGCTGCACCAGGAGGCGATGGAGTGTGTTCTGGTAATATCTTGACGGGAGAAGTGGTATGGACTGAAAAACAATCGGGTACCTATGCATCTAGTGATATGAGTTTTGGACAATTTGAAGATTGCTATACTAATAGAGGAAAGGCTACTGGAAATGGGATTAGTATTGTTTGGGATTGTACTTCTTTGAATCCAGTTGGAGATGTGTATATAGATGAAGAAGGAATGGTAACTACAAAGGACAAAGCGCAAAGGAGTCTAAGTTATAATTATTCTATTATCAAAGTAGAGGGTTCGGAAATGACTATAAAATTTTCAAATGCCGCAGGAGATGGAGGACAAGTGTTGGTTACCCGTGAGGGAGGAAAAAATTGGCCAGAAATTTTTAGTAGAAATAATTAATCCCTCATAGAGGGTCTAATTCCTTAGAGCCTGTGCTGAGTTTACTGAAGGGCTCTGCGTTGAAATGAATTAAATTTGTTTCCTTTGAATACCTTGTGGGCTTGCCCCGAGGTAGTTGATTAGGATTTCCTATGAATTTTAAATTAAAAACTAATGAGTAAACTATTAATTGTATTATGTATTATCAATTTTAGCTTTTCTTTTGCTCAAGAAACAAAGCAGGGATTATTGGTGGAAATTGATGGGAAAAAGGATTCCTATGGAGAAATAGCTCAACAAATTTGGGATTATGCCGAAATGGGTTATCAAGAAGAAAAAAGCACTGCCTTATTACAAAAAACTTTAAAAGCAGCAGGGTTTACTGTAAAAGCAGGAGTGGCAGGAATTCCAACTGCATTTGTGGCTGAATATGGAAGTGGAGGTCCTGTAATTGGGATTTTAGGTGAGTATGATGCATTACCAGGGTTGTCTCAACAGAGATTGGCTGAAAAAAAATCTGAAGGAAAAGCAGCAGGGCATGGTTGTGGACATCATCTTTTTGGTACGGCATCTATGGCAGCAGCTATTGCAGTAAAAAACTGGTTAAAATCTAATAACCGTGAAGGAAGAGTCCGTTTTTATGGTTGTCCAGCCGAAGAAGGAGGTTCTGGAAAGGTATATATGGTAAGAGCAGGATTGTTTAACGATGTGGATGCTGTTCTGCATTGGCATCCTGGTTCTTCCAACAGCGCTAGTGCTGGAGCAGCACTGGCTAATAAATCGGCTAAATTTAGATTTTATGGGGTTTCTGCACATGCAGCAGGATTCCCAGAAAAAGGAAGATCTGCTCTTGATGGGGTTGAAGCTATGAATATGATGGTAAATATGATGCGGGAGCATATTCCTGAGGATGCTAGAATTCATTATGTAATTACCGATGGAGGAAAGGCTCCTAATGTGGTTCCTGATTTTGCAGAGGTGTATTATTATGCTAGACATACACATCGAGATGTGGTGATTGATATTTTTGACCGAATTGTTAAAGCATCAGAAGGAGCTGCAATGGGCACTGGAACTACTGTAGATTATGAAATGATTGGGGGAACCCATGAGTTGTTACCAAATTTAAGTCTTCAAAAAGTAATGTATGATAATTTGGTTGAGGTAGGAGGAGTTGCCTATACAGACGAAGAAACAAAGTTTGCTAATAAGATAGCTCTTACCTTAGGGTATGAAAAGGCAGATATAGCTGCAGTAAATGGTGTTGAGCCTTATAAAACAGAATCGGAAGCTAGGGGTTCTACAGATGTAGGAGATGTTAGTTTTACTTTGCCTACTGCAGGGTTACGTGCAGCTACTTGGGTATCGGGAACACCATCTCATAGTTGGCAAGCGGTAGCCTGTGGAGGAACATCCATAGGGAATAAAGGGATGGTTGTTGCTGCTAAAACAATTGCACTGACAGCTGTTGATATATTTGAAGATAAAGAATTACTGGAAAAGGCTAAAGAAGAATTTAATAAGCGTAGAGGTGATGATTTTAAATATATCCCACTATTAGGAGATAGAAACCCAGCTTTAGATTACCGAAATTAAACCTGTGTTTCTGTGTAAAAAAAATCCCGCTCTTTTGATAGCGGGATTTTTAACTTTTTGAAGAAATTATTTATGAAAGAACTTCTTTGATTCTTTTAATAGCTTCTATCAATTCTTCTTCTGAAGCAGCGTATGAAATTCTAATACAATTTGGATTTCCAAAAGCTTCGCCAGTTACGGTAGCTACATTTGCTTCTTCTAAAAGTAATAGTGAAAAATCAGATGCATTTTCAATTTTCTTACCTTTTATTGTTTTTCCGAAGAAATCAGAAATATTAGGGAATACATAGAACGCTCCTTCTGGAACATTTAATTGGAATCCTTCTATTTCTCCTAATAGATTTAAAACAAGATCTCTACGTTCATGGAACTTATCAATCATGTATTTAATTTTACTTACGGGAGCTTCAAGAGCGGTAATAGTAGCTCTTTGGGCAATACAGTTTGCTCCACTAGTTATTTGACCTTGCATTTTATTACAAGCTCTAGCAATCCAATCTGGAGCACCAATGTAACCAATTCTCCATCCTGTCATAGCAAATGCTTTTGACACCCCATTTACAGTAACAGTTCTATCAAACATTCCGTCTATAGAAGCAATGCTTGTGTGTCCGTCTCCAAAGTTAATATGTTCATATATTTCATCAGAAACAATAACAATATTTGGGTGTTTTCTCAAAACAGCGGCTAAAGATTCTAACTCTTCTTTGCTGTATACAGAACCACTAGGATTACATGGAGAGCTATACCAAATCATTTTGGTTTTTGGAGTAATGGCAGCTTCTAATTGTTCTGCTGTCATTTTAAAATCGTTTTCAATAGAGGTTTGAACTTCTACTGGAACTCCTTCAGCAATTTTTACAATATCAGAATAGCTTACCCAATATGGAGCAGGTAAGATAACTTCATCACCTGGATTAATAACCGCAAGTGCAACATTGGCCAACGATTGTTTTGCTCCTGTAGATACTACAATCTGATTTGGCGTATAGGTAAGCTTATTGTCTCTTTGGAATTTATTTATAATGGCAGCTTTTAAGTCAGCATAACCATCAACTGGAGAGTAGCTGTTGTAGTTTTGGTCAATAGCTTCTTTAGCAGCCTCTTTAATAAAATCTGGAGTGTTGAAATCTGGTTCTCCTAGACTTAAGCCGATGATGTCTTTTCCTTCAGCTTTTAATTCTCTTGCTTTTGCTGCCATGGCAAGTGTTGCAGAAGTTGCCATGTTTAAAACTCTTTCAGATAATTCTTGTTTCATAAAATGAAAATGGGTTTAGTTGTAAACATATTTAGGTTTTTGACCTAGTGCTTTTAAATGTTTGAAATGCGAAATTATAGCTTTTCTTGTAGTTTTATACTCGTAGTAAGGTAAATTAAACTCCGTTGCAGTTTCTCTAACAATTTTAGCAATATTTGTGTAATGTATATGACTAATATTTGGAAAAATATGGTGTTCTACTTGATGGTTTAACCCTCCTGTAAACCAATTTACAATTCTATTTTTAGTAGAAAAGTTAGTTGTGGTAAATAATTGGTGTATGGCCCATGTGTTTTTTATAGTACCCATATCATCTGGTAGAATAGTGTCTGCATCTTCTACAATATGTGCTAATTGAAATACCATACTTAAAATTAATCCAGCTGTGTAGTGCATTACAAAAAAGCCTATTAGAACTTTCCACCACGCTAGCTCTACAAAAAATAATGGAATAACTATCCAAACAGTAATATAAATAAGCTTAGTAATAATAAGTACGCTCCACTCTTTTGCAGGATTAGGAAATTTACCGTAAGAAAGTTTTCTTTTGAGGTATCTTCTCATTTGCTTAAAATCGGTCGTAATGGCCCAGTTTATTGTTAGCAAGCCATATAAAAAGATAGAGTAGAAGTGCTGAAATTTATGCATTTTGTTCCATTCTGCATGCTCACTAAACCTAATAATTCTCCCTGCGTCTAAGTCTTCATCATGACCAGGAATGTTAGTATAAGTATGATGAAGGACATTGTGTTGCACTTTCCAATTGTATACATTACCAGCTAAAATATAAATGCTAGCACCCATTACTTTATTAATCCATTTTTTAGAAGAATAAGAACCATGGTTTCCATCGTGCATTACATTCATTCCAACACCTGCCATTCCAATTCCTGTTACAATGGTAAGGAGTAATTGCAACCATTGATTCATGTTATCAATAGTTAAGATTAAAAAATAGGGCGTTAAAAAGATAGCAAACATAATTGCTGTCTTAAGATAAAGTTTCCAATTTCCAGTTTTCTTAATTTGATTTTCTTGGAAATAATTATTTACACGACTATTTAAAGTTTTAAAAAACTTTGCAGGATCTTTTCTCGAAAATCTAATATGTTTACTCGTACTCATAGGCTTTAATTCTTTACCTCTCACAGAGGGTTTAATTCCTCAACACTTTTTGTTGAAATGAATTAAGATTATTTCGTTTGTTTACCTTATAGATTTACCTCAAGGTAGTTAACTTTCTTTTATTTCGAAAAAGAAAATATAGATTACAAAAATAGAGATAATTAAAGTGTTTAACGCTGTTAAAAGTTTAAAAGTGCGACATATATTGTCTATTTTTGTTAAAATTTTTGAAAAGAATGCCACTAACTATCATAGAAAAGTATTTTTCTTCTTTAACTGAAGATCAGATAACTAAATTTTCTCAGCTTGAAGATTTGTATACAGATTGGAATAGCAAAATTAATGTTATTAGTCGTAAAGATATTGAAGAGCTATACATACGCCATGTGTTACACTCTTTAGGAATAGCAAAAGTACAAGCTTTTAATCCCGGTGCTTTAATTTTAGATGTTGGTACAGGTGGTGGTTTTCCAGGCATTCCATTAGCAATATTATTTCCAGAAACCAATTTTTATCTAATTGATGCAATTGGAAAAAAAATAAATGTAGTTAATGAAGTTGCATCAGCATTAAATCTTCAAAATGTAAAAGCTGAACAAATTCGTGCGGAAAAGGTAAAATCACAATTTGATTTTATTGTAAGTAGGGCAGTTACTAATATGCCTGATTTTGTAAAGTGGGTAAAAGGAAAAGTGAAGAAAGAATCTTCTCATGAATTAAAAAATGGAATACTTTATTTAAAAGGAGGCGATTTAAGCGAGGAATTAGCGGTTTATAAAACCGCAAAGACCTACGACTTAAAAGATTATTTTGAGGAAGATTTTTTTGAAACAAAAAAAGTGGTTCATCTTCCTTTAAAATATACTGGTAAGTAATTACATTCTCAGCATTGAATTGTACGTATAACGCCAACTTTGTAAAAAGTGCTGTATATATTGAGATTTTCTCTTTATAAAGTTTGGGCGTGGCTTTTTACGAAGTTTATCTTCAAATTCTTGAATCTTTTTAAGAAGCGTGTTTTTGTTTCTCGCAATAAAAACACGTTCAACTTCTGTAGTTTTTGTTTTCTTGTCGTTTGTTGTATCTAATATTGAGTATTTAATACTCAAAATACATCTTTTTTGTTCTTCTATCATCATCTTCGTCTTTTTGTGTTATGTAGCAAAGATAGTGATAATTTACATTTAAGATACAATTTAGTAACATTAAATTAACATTACAAGAGTTTTTATGCTGATAATGAGTTGTTTAAGTTCATCGCTGAGGGGCTATTCCCTAGAGCCTGTCCTGAGTTTATCAAAGGCTCTACGTCGAAATGGATTGTATTATTTTCTTTTAAATACCTCGTATGCTTGCCTCGAGGGAGTTGATTGTAAGTAAAAAGCCCTTTGAAAGTTGACTTTCAAAGGGCTTTAACGACAGTATTTATAAAATTTTTATTCTCCTAAAAAAGGATATCTATAGTCCTCTGGAGAAACAAAAGTTTCTTTAATTAATCTCGGTGACACCCAACGTAGAAGGTTTTGAGAAGAACCAGCCTTGTCATTTGTACCAGAAGCTCTTGCTCCTCCAAATGGCTGCTGACCTACCACGGCACCTGTTGGTTTATCGTTAATATAGAAGTTTCCAGCACAGTTTTGTAAAGCAGTAGTGGCTTCTTCTATAGTATATCTGCATCCAGAGAAAACGGCTCCAGTAAGTGCATACTCAGAGGTTCCGTCTACCAATTCTAAAGTTTCGCTCCATTTGTCGTCTTCATATACATAAATGGTAACAATAGGGCCGAATAGCTCGGTAGTCATTGTTTTGTATTTTGGATCTGTTGTGCGAATAACTGTAGGATGAATAAAATATCCTTTTGATTTATCATAGGTTCCTCCAACAACAATTTCAGCTTCTTTATCTTCTTTTGCTTGGTCAATATAACTAGCAAGCTTGTCAAAAGATCCTTCGTGGATTACTGCAGTAATAAAGTTCTCCATATTATTAGGAGCACCAATTTTAAACGACTCTACATCTGTTTTAACAAAAGCTAGCACTTCATCAGCTAAAGATTTTGGTAAATATACACGAGATGCAGCACTACATTTCTGACCTTGGAATTCAAAAGCACCTCTAGTAATAGCAGTTGCTACTTGTTTAGCATTAGAAGATGGATGAGCGATAATGAAATCTTTTCCTCCAGTTTCTCCAACAATTCTAGGGTATGTTTTATAGGTATCAATGTTGTTACCTATTTTTTTCCATATTCCTTTAAATACATTTGTAGAACCAGTAAAATGAATTCCAGCAAAATCTGGACTAGCAAGAACTGTATCGGTAATCATTTCTGGGTCTCCATAAACAACGTTAATTACGCCATCTGGTAGTCCAGCTTCTTTAAAAATATCTACAATTACTTTAGCAGAAAAAATTTGACTATCACTAGGTTTCCAAATAACTACATTCCCCATCATAGCTGCACTTGCAGGTAAATTCCCAGCAATTGCGGTAAAGTTGAAAGGAGTAATGGCATAAACAAAACCTTCTAAAGGTCTGTATTCTACTCGATTCCATAAACCTTTGTCGGATTCTGGTTGATCGTCGTAGATTTTTGACATATACTCTACATTGAATGTAAGGAAATCAATCAACTCACAAGCACTATCAATTTCTGCTTGATGAATATTTTTTGATTGCGCAATCATAGTAGCTGCATTTATCTTATCTCTGTAAGGACCTGCAATTAAATCTGCAGCCTTTAAGAAAATTGCAGCACGTTGTTCCCAATTTAAAGCAGCCCATTTCTTTCTTGCTTCTAAATTGTTTGCAATAGCTTTTTCAACATGTGATTTTTCCGCTAAATGATATTTTCCTACAATGTGTTGGTGATCATGTGGAGGAGATAAAGGTTTTGTATTACCTGTTTTAATTTCCTCGCTACCGATATACAACGGAACGTCAACGGTGCTATTAAAAAATTCGTCATACTGCTTCAACACAGCCTCTCTTTCTGTTGAGCCTGGAGCATACGACTTTACGGGTTCGTTAACTGCCGCAGGAACATGAAAAAAGCCTTTTCCCATACTTTCTGGATTTAATACATTAAAATTTTATCAAAGGTAGTAAATGCCAGAGGGTTTAAAAAGTAAAATTGTGTTAAAGAGAAGGCTTAATTTAAAGCGAAGGGAGCATGGAGTTTAAATGTAGGAATAATCACTCGAAACCTTCTTGTTGAGGTAAAATTGACCATATTGTAATGACCTCTCATGGCTCCAATTGGGGATGTTAATAAACAGCCAGAACTGTATGTGTGAGATTCTCCTGGTTTTAAAACTGGTTTTTTTCCTATAACTCCTTCGCCATCAATTATTTCAATTTCATTTAAAGCATCAAAAATTTGCCAATGTCGAGAGGTGAGTTGTACGGAATCCTTGCTTTGATTCTCAATAGTAATTTTGTAACCAAAGGCATAGTGAAGCTTGTAGTTTTTGAAGAAAGTGCCTTCAAAACTAGTCTTTACAGAAATCTTTATGCCTTTAGTAATTTGAGTAATCATATATATTAAAACGTAAATGCGCCCACTAAAACTATTATAGTTGTTGATATTGTAGCTAAAATAATGAAAATAGTATTAATGTATATGAATTTAACAATAGTTTTTGTTCTGCTTTCCTTATAAAAACCTCGCATAGATTTATATAGGTATAGAAAGAATATTAAAATTGCCACTCCATGAAGGTTAATATTGAAAAGCCATTTAATAAGCAAAGTAAGGGTTAATAGGATGGTGAAAAGTGTTTGGGTGTGAAAACTAAAAATGATGTGATCTATATAGTGGAATTTTTCTGACGAATATACAAGCCATATAAAAGCAGAAAAAATAGGAAGAAGAATAAAAATAATAAATGGTAATTTAGCTATTAAAGTTGCAAAAAAGCTTCCTGGGTGGTGATATGTTTTGTAAAAGCTTTTAGCTAGTTTAAATGTAATCTTATTTTCAATGCTACTTTCTATTTTTAGGTGTTTTAGCGCTTCATCATATTCATAATATTTTTTTCGCTTAATATCATCATAAAAAAAATCAATCTTATCGTAAGTTCTGTTAATAAAGAGTTTGTTGTTTAACTTTTCAAATTGAATTTTTGGTGCTGTAGTTGTCTCTAGGGCTTCTTTTGGTTGGTATTTTTTTATGAGTTGATCTATTTCTTTTTTGTCTTCATTAGAAATAGAACTTTCTTTTAAGGAGGCAAGAGTGTTTTCAATAAATAAAGAGTCTTTAGTAATATAATCGTTTACGGTATTATCTATATTATCAAAGTCGCTACTGTAGCTTATCATTAAAAAGTAAACAATGGTAACGCTTAAAAAGAAGCGGAATGGATTTGTGTAAGTGGCTCTTTTTCCGCTAACAAATTCCGTAGTTATTTTTCCAGGTCTTAAAATTAAGGCAGTTAGCGTTTTTCGAAGTTTGGAATCGTAAGAAAAAATGCTTGAAAAAAACTCTTCTACCATGTCTAGTAGGGTAAGTTTTTTTGTGCTATTTATTTGTCCGCAATAAGGGCAGTAGGAGTCGCTTTTCTCAAGAGGAAGTTCACAATTCAAACATTTTGTACCCCTATATTTTAAAGATGTTCTGTCGCTTTTGTTCATTGTATAGGGTTTTCTTAATTG
This sequence comes from Galbibacter sp. L-19, assembly GCF_056857615.1. NCBI lineage: Bacteria > Pseudomonadati > Bacteroidota > Flavobacteriia > Flavobacteriales > Flavobacteriaceae > Galbibacter > Galbibacter sp. L-19. The sequence goes on along the minus strand of NZ_JBSXNL010000051.1, from coordinate 22,000 downwards.
GAGATATTTACAGAGGAGGCACTTCCAACCCCAATTAGGCTGTCGTAATTATCTCCAAAGTCTCTATAGTAAACTAAAATAGTGTAATTGTTTTCTGTTTCCCAGAAGCTACCGCTTATAAAATTGAAATCTACAATTCCTTTTTCGTTAACTTTTACAAATTTATAATTGTAAAAACCTTGTTTTAGTAAAATAGCAGTATTAAGGGTGTTTGTTTTATCGTTTAATTTGAGTCGGTTTTCTTCTGTTAATTGGTAGTTATTAAATTTTCCGTATACATAAATATTGTCTAGCCCTATGGCGTTAGTATAAGCTAGGCTAAAGCGAACAAATGAATAATCTGCTTCTCTGTCAACATTCTGTTCAACACCATCAATGGTTCTTATGTAAAAATCTCCATTGATATCTGGATTGTAGGTGTAAGCCTTGTCTTTTCTAGATTCGTTGGTGTATAGGTAATGATTGTATCTATTAGTTAGATCTACTCTTGCAATGGCATTACTAGAAACACGAATTTCCTTAGTGTCGAACCAAAAATATTCATTCCCACCTTCAAAAGAAGTCTCTTTGTCGTATTTGTAAATAAGTTGGTTCCCCGACATAAATTGGGGTTTAATACCAGAAATAATATAGTTGAAGTTGCTGTTTTGAAGAATTGCAATTTTTACTTCTTGTTGCGGATTTATGAGTTCGAAATCTGGATGATTAATTGTGAATTGCAAGCGCTGAAGCTTGTCAATATTTTTCATGTCTCGAGAACGTTTAACAACCGTGCCAACGCCAACAGCATCTTTATAGACCAAAAAGCGCCTAGAGAAAATGAGGTCTCCTTTGTTGTCTTTTACTTTTAGAATGTAATTACCAGTAACGCGTAATTTTGTTTGCTGATTTGGAAGTGTGAGTTGGTAATTAGTATAGGGTTGAATGGTGGCAAGAGAATTTTCATAATTCATAATTCTTTGGTTATCAACACCAGTTAGGAATTGCGATTTCAATAATTTGGAAGGAGTCCAGTTGTAATTGCAATGTTCAATTTCATAATAATAATCTTTTTCATCAGCATATAAATCGTCAAAAGAGAGCGTCATTTTTTCGCCAATTTTAACAATAGGAAATTGGTCTCCTTCTTTGTCCGATTTAAATACAATCGACTTTATGTTTTCGGGCGGAGGAACTTCGTTTTGAATTTGAGAAAAAGAGAAGTTACTCAGGAGTAATATGGTAACGAAAAGGTTGTAGTTGAGCTTCATCAGCAAAAAATATTTTGGGATAAATATACGCAAAATACATTCTGGATTGATTTCAGGTAAATTCACTTTGAAAAATATAGGTTTTTATTATGCGAACTCTGTTTTAATTATTAAATTTGCACGAATTTTTGAGTTAACTAATTTCATTAGATAGATAGCATGTCAAACGACATTAAGATTAGAAAAGGCTTAGATATTAAGCTAAAGGGTGAAGCAGAAAAATTGGTTTCTGACGCGCCAAGATCTAAAAACTTCGCTATTAAGCCAACTGATTTTCATGGTGTTATGCCTAAAATGATAATCAAGGAAGGTGAGTCTGTAAAAGCCGGAGATATTATTTTTTATTCTAAGTACAAAGAGCAGGTGAAGTTTGTTTCGCCAGTTAGTGGTACATTGAAGGAAATTAAGCGCGGTGCAAAGCGAAGAATTTTAGAGGTTGTCATTGAAGCTGATACAACTGATACGTACAAAGAGTTTGGTCAGAAAGACGTAGAAACTATGTCTGGAGACGAGGTAAAACAGCATTTGCTAGAAAGCGGATGTTGGCCTTTTATCAAGCAGAGGCCTTATGATATTATAGCAGACCCAGAGGATGCGCCTAAAGCAATTTTTATTTCAGGAATGGCAACAGCGCCGTTGGCTGCAGATGTTGAATTTGCATTAGGAAAGCGTAAAGAAGATTTCCAGTTAGGGTTAAATGCAATATCAAAACTTACCTCAGGAAAAACCCATCTTTCCATAGATAAAAGATCGGCTTCGTTTTTTAATGAAGTAAAAGGTGTACAGATTCATAAAGTTTCTGGACCGCATCCAGCAGGAAATGTAGGAGTGCAAATACATCATATAGATCCTGTAAATGCTGGAGAGCGTGTTTGGGTTGTAAATCCAGAAGATGTAGCAATTATTGGTTCTTTATTTAGAACTGGTAAGTTTGATGCAACTCGTGTTGTAGCAGTTGCTGGAACTGAGGCACCAAAAGCACAGTATTTTAGATTTAAAATCGGTTCTAATGTAAAAGACATTTTAGGGCAATTGCCAGCAAATGTTAGAATTATTAGTGGAGATGTGCTTACTGGAGATAAAATTGCTAATGATGGTTTTGTTAGCTATTACAGTTCTACAATTTCTTTGATTCCTGAAGGAAATGAATATAGAATGCTAGGATGGTTGCCGTTTAAAGACAACAATATTCCAAGTATGTCTAGAACTTCGTTATCATGGTTGTTCCCTAACAAAAAACACAAAGTAGACACTAATTTGAATGGTGAAGAAAGAGCTTTGGTTGTTACTGGGGAAATGGAAAAAGTATTGCCAATGGATGTATATCCAATGCAACTTCTAAAAGAATGTATGGCGCAGAATATTGAAAAAATGGAAAGCTTAGGGATTTACGAAGTAGCTCCGGAAGATTTTGCATTAATAGACTACGTTAATACTTCTAAGCTTGAAGCTCAAGTTATTCTTAGAGAAGCTTTAGATGTAATGATAAAAGAAGTTGGGTAAATAAAAGAAGATATGAGCGCTTTAAGAAATAAATTAGATCAGCTAAAAAAACCTTTTAATAAAGGAGAGAAGTGGGAGAAATTTGCTCCTGCTTTTAATGCATTCGATACCTTTTTGTATGTGCCTAATCACACCACAAAAAAAGGAGCACATATTCGAGATGCAGTAGATTTAAAGAGAACAATGATTACCGTAGTTATTGCTTTATTACCAGCTTTATTCTACGGAATTTATAATGCAGGTTTTCAACATTACTCTCAGTTAGGAGAAGCATTTACTTTTTGGGATGCTTTTGCACATGGAGCATGGAAAATATTGCCAATGGTTGCGGTTTCCTATATTGTTGGTTTAGGTATTGAATTTGTATTTGCAATATATAGAGGACATGAAGTAAACGAAGGGTATTTAGTTACAGGGTTATTAATTCCAATGATTATGCCAGTAGATATTCCATTATGGATGGTGGCAGTATCTGTAGCTTTTGCCGTTTTAATTGGAAAAGAAGCCTTTGGAGGAACTGGGATGAATATTCTAAATCCTGCGCTTACTGCAAGAGCATTTGCATTTTTTGCATATCCTACTTTTATGTCTGGGAATAAAGTATGGGTTTCTGATGCTACACACATCGATGCCATTTCTGGAGAAACAATTTTAGGAACTCTAGCAGCAGGAAAAGAAGTTACTTATGATGCTTGGACAATGTTTTCAGGAGCAATTCCAGGATCTATAGGAGAAACATCTACTTTATGGATTGTAATTGGTGCTGCTATTTTAATCCTTACTGGTATTGGTAGTTGGAGAATTATGGCAGGAGGTTTAATAGGAGGTGCATTTATGGGCTTTTTATTCAACTTGTGGAGTGCAAACGATTTAATGGCTTTTCCATGGTATCAACAATTATTAGTTGGTGGATTTGCTTTCGGACTCGTATTTATGGCTACAGATCCAGTATCTGCAGCACAAACACAAAAAGGGAAATGGATATATGGAATCTTAATCGGTATTTTCTGTATTATGATACGTGTATTTAACCCAGCTTATCCAGAAGGAGTAATGCTTGCTATTTTATTAATGAATGTATTTGCACCGACAATAGATCATTATGTAATTCAGTCAAGTGTTAAAAGAAGAAAGAAACGTTTATCTACCGCTACGGTTAAATCTGCTTAATTATGAATAGAGATAGTAACGCATATACTTTTATATTCGCTGGAATAATGGTTGTTATTGTGGCATCGGCTTTGGCCTTTGCAGCAACTTCATTGCAACCTATTCAGGCTAAAAATATAAAAATCGAAAAGATGCAAAACATTCTTGCTACTATTGGTATCGAAGCTTCAAAAGAAGAAGCGGAAGAAACATACCATAAGTATATAAAAGAAGAAATTGCTTTAGATAACAATGGAGAGGTAAAAACAGATGTAAAAGCATTTGATGTTGACCTAGCCAAAGAACTTAAAAAGGATGTTGAAAAACAACGTTTTCCTTTGTATGTAGCAGATGTTGAAGGAAAGAAATTCTATGTAATTCCATTACGTGGAGCTGGACTTTGGGATGCTATTTGGGGGTATGTTTCATTAGAAGATGATATCAATACCGTAAAAGGAGCTGTTTTTGATCATAAAGGAGAAACTCCTGGTCTTGGAGCTGAAATTACACAAGCTTGGTTTCAACAACGATTTGAAGAAGAAAAAATATTTGACGAATCAGGGGATTTTGTAGGAATTACAGTTCAGAAAGGATATTCTGGAGGAAGTAATAAGGATGATAATGCTGTAGATGCTATTTCTGGAGCTACCATTACTGGAGACGGTGTTACTAAAATGATACACGACCGATTGGAATTTTATCTTTCTTACTTAAAGAAACAAAATACTAAAGTAGCTTTAAAATAATATATGATGGCCGATACTAAAAACAAAAAAGAGAAATCACCAGTGGTGCTTTTTGTTGCTGAAGAAAAAGAGCCACTTTTCTCTAAGAAAAATAGAAAGTTATTATCTGATCCTTTAAATGATAATAACCCAATTACTGTTCAGGTACTAGGTATATGTTCTGCATTAGCAATTACTGTTCAGTTAAAACCTTCTATCGTAATGGCAATTGCCGTTATGGTTGTAATGGCAGCTAGTAACGTAATAGTTTCTTTAATTAGAAATTTAATTCCTAACCGTATTCGTATTATTGTACAGTTAGTTATTGTTGCAGCTTTAGTAATTTTAGTTAACGAGGTGCTTAAAGCCTATGCTTATGATGTTAGTAAAGAGTTGTCGGTTTTTGTCGGACTTATTATTACTAACTGTATTGTAATGGGGCGTTTAGAAGCTTTTGCACTTGGAAATGGTCCTTGGAAATCTTTCTTAGATGGAATAGGAAATGCTGCGGGTTATGGATTAATCCTTGTTATTGTTGCTTTTTTCCGTGAATTGTTGGGTTCTGGTAAATTATTAGGATTTGAAGTTTTAGGACATAAAGGAGCTACGGTAGCAGAATCTACTGGATTGTATGCTATGGGGTATGAGAATAACGGATTGATGTTATTGTCTCCAGCAGCACTTCTTGTAGTAGGAGTTATTATCTGGATACAGCGTTCAAGAAATAGAGAACTAATCGAAAAAAATTAAGCAATAAGCTAAAAAACATTAAAAAATGGAATACGTAAACCTTTTTGTAAGAAGTATTTTTATAGAGAACATGATTTTTGCCTATTTCTTAGGGATGTGTTCTTACCTAGCGGTTTCTAAAACAGTTAAAACTGCAGTAGGTTTAGGAGCCGCTGTAATTTTTGTTTTAGCAATTACGGTGCCTATTAACTTCTTATTAGATAATTATTTATTAAAACCGGGTGCGTTAACTTGGTTAAGTCCAGAGTACGCAAACATCGATCTAAGCTTTTTGAGTTTTATCATGTTTATAGCCGTAATTGCATCAATGGTGCAATTGGTGGAAATGATAGTTGAAAAATTTGCACCTGCATTATACGGAGCTCTTGGTATTTTCTTACCGCTAATTGCTGTAAACTGTGCTATCCTTGGAGGTTCTTTATTTATGCAACAAAAAGATTTCGGAGGAGTTTCGGAAGCTTTTACTTATGGATTAGGATCTGGAATAGGTTGGTTCTTGGCAATTTTAGCTATTGCTTCAATTAGAGAGAAAATTACTTACTCAAATGTTCCTGCACCATTAAGAGGGTTAGGAATTACTTTTATCATAACAGGACTTATGGCTCTTGGGTTCATGAGTTTTATGGGAATCAAATTATAAATCTTATTAGTTAAATAGCAATATGGATTATTCAGTAATCATAGCAAGTTTAATAGTATTCTTAACACTAATATTTGTGTTGGTAATTATATTATTACTTGCCAAGGCAAAATTGGTGCCTTCTGGTCCTGTAACCTTAAAAATTAATGGTGAGAAAGATGTAGAAGTTTCTTCTGGAGGGACTTTATTGTCTACCTTAGGAAATAATAAAATATTTTTACCATCTGCTTGTGGAGGTGGTGGTACTTGTATTCAGTGTAAATGTATTGTAACCGAAGGTGGAGGACAAATGCTTCCTACGGAAGAGCCTCACTTTACACGTAAAGAAGCTGCTGAAGGGTGGCGTCTTGGATGTCAAGTAAAAGTAAAACAAGACATGGTTATCGAAGTGCCAGAAGAGGTATTCGGTATTAAAAAATGGGAAGCAGAAGTTGTTCGTAACTGGAACGTTGCTTCGTTTATTAAAGAGTTTGTCGTACGTATTCCAGAAGATATGGATTACCAAGCTGGAGGATATATTCAAATTGAAATACCACCAGTTGAAGTAAGTTATTCTGATATAGATATTACTGCACACCCTGAAGAGCATGACGATCCTAAGAAGTTTCAATTGGAATGGGATAAGTTTAATCTTTGGCCATTAACCATGAAAAACACAGAAACTGTAGAAAGAGCATATTCTATGGCTTCTTACCCTGCAGAAGGGAGAGATATTATGCTTAATGTACGTATTGCAACTCCACCATGGGATCGAAATAAAAACGGATGGATGGATGTAAATCCTGGAATAGCTTCTTCTTATATTTTCTCAAGAAAAGCAGGAGATAAAGTGGTTATTTCTGGACCTTATGGTGAATTCTTTATCAACCATAGTGAAGCAGAAATGCTTTATGTTGGTGGGGGAGCTGGAATGGCACCAATGCGTTCTCACTTATATCACTTATTCAAAACTTTAAAAACAGGAAGAAAAGTTACTTATTGGTACGGGGGACGTTCTAAAAGAGAACTTTTCTATATGGAGCACTTTAGAGAATTGGAGCGTGAGTTCCCTAACTTTAAGTACTATATTGCACTTTCTGAGCCTTTAGAAGAAGATAATTGGAAAGTAAAAGAAAGTTTAGATGGAGAAGGAGATGGTTTTGTAGGTTTTGTACACCAAGTGGTTATTAATAACTATTTAAACCACCATGAAGCTCCAGAAGATATAGAATTCTATTTCTGTGGACCTCCATTGATGAATAAAGCAGTTGAAAAAATGTGTGACGATTTTGGTGTTCCACCAGAGAATGTGCGTTTTGACGACTTCGGAGGATAAGCCTCTCATTGTTTATATACAATAGAACTAATGTTCTTTAAATATACAAACGGCTACTGAAACAGTAGCCGTTTTTGTTTTTCTAATTATTTTGCATCTTGTCTGATAAAAGTTAACGGAATTTATTAGACTCCACTTGTGCCAAGGTTTAAAAGAGTTTTTTTAAAATATATACCTTGCTATTAATAAAAATGAATAAAAATAGGAGTTTAATGATGTTGTTTCTTTAAATTGTTTATTTTGTGATAGTTAAGATTTGGTCTTTGTTCTTTTCTCTTAGAGCGAAGCGGTCTTGCATTTTTACTCGGACATTAATGATTATTTTGTATAACTCTTCATCAACCTGATAAATTCTGCTCTATACCCTTCTTCATCTCTCCCTTTATTAGCTTCTGCTAATTTTATAATTTCTTCTTTGGTAGCTCCGTTTAAATATTCAGAATCTCTTAAGAACATTCCCCACATAGCTACTGCTGCTGCAAAATTATAGTCAGTATTAGTTTTGGTAAAGGTATTTTTTACAACATGTACAATTTCCTTACTTGTGTCTTTGTCTGGTTCTTTGTATCTAAATCTTACCGTTAGTAATTCGTCATTGTAACCAGTTGAAGCTTTTGTTTTGGTGTATTTCAACGTGTCGATTTCCTTTAGGTACTTACTATCAACGCCTGTAGGGATAATTTCATACAATGCAGTAACTGTATGCCCACTTCCTAGTTCTCCAGCGTCTTTCTTATCGTCTTTAAAATCTTCATCATTTAGCAATCTGTTTTCATATCCTATTAATCGATATGCAGCTATTTCATTAGGATTGAATTCAACTTGTATTTTTACATCTTTGGCAATAGTGTATAGAGTTCCTCCAAATTCGGTTCCTAGTACACGTTGCGCTTCTTGCATAGTATCTATGTATGCGTAATTTCCGTTTCCTTTATCGGCTAAAATTTCCATTTTAGAATCCTTGTAATTTCCCATTCCAAATCCTAAACAAGTTAAGAACACCCCGCTTTTACGCTTTTCTTCAATGAGTTTCTCCATTTCTCTATCACTGGATGCTCCAATATTAAAATCGCCATCGGTGGCTAGAATAATTCTATTATTTCCATTTTTGATAAAATGCTCTTCAGCAGTTTTATACGCCAATTCTAAGCCAGCACCTCCAGCAGTAGAGCCTCCTGCTTCTAATTTGTCTAAGGCTTCTATGATTTTGGTTTTGTCTTTTCCAGAAGTTGGGGGTAATACAAGTCCTGATGCACTTGCGTAAACTACTATAGCTATCTTGTCTTCTTCTCGTAATTGATTTACTAAAAGTTTAAATGCAGATTTTAATAGAGGTAATTTGTTTTGAGAATTCATTGAACCCGATACATCAATTAAGAACACTAAATTAGAAGGAGGAATGTTTTCTGTTGGAATAACTTTTCCTTGGAGTCCTATTTTTACTAATTCATGTTGATTATTCCATGGCGCTTTGTTTAGAGAAGTTTCAATAGAAAATGGCTCTTCTCCTTTAGGTTGTTTATAATCATAAGAAAAATAATTAATCAATTCTTCAATTTTAATAGCATCTGTTGGGATTTCTTCGCCATTATTAATCATTCTACGCATATTGCTGTAAGAGGCCTTATCAACATCTATAGAAAAGGTAGAAAGGGGTTTGTAGTTTACCTGTAAGAAACCGTTTTCATCAATCTTTGCATAACTCTCGGTACTCTTTGGAATATGCATAGGAGGAGAAATCATTCTAGCATAACTTTGTTTCGTCAGCATTTGATTGTCTTCATATTCAGTTATAACAACTTCATCTAAAACTTGATTATCTGCTTCTAGTTTTACATTAATAACAGTATCATTTTTTGTCACCTTTATTTCTTTAGTTTTCATTCCTATAAAAGAAAAAACCAACGTATCATTTGTTTTAACTTGAATGCTATAGTCTCCGTTAAAATTTGTTTGAGTTCCTTCCGAAGAATTTTTAATAGTTATAATTACTCCCGGAAGTGCTGCTCCGTCGGTAGCATCTGTTACTTTTCCTGTAATGGTTTGTTCTTGTCCCGTTGTTGAGATAGTGGTTAAAAGGAGTATAAAAAGGTATATTGCTTTCATAATTTAAAGAATTACAGTTTTTTAGATGAAAATCAAGTATTGTGCCAAATGTTTTTATTCTTTAAAGGTGCATGCGAATCGTTTTCTAGTCTAGCCTATTTTAGGTGCTATAAATTTTAGCTACAGCTTCCTTCATAAATATGATTACTTTTTGTTGTTAAAGATAGTGGTAGTGTAAGGAAAGAGGGCGGAATATATATTTGTGAATTCTTGGAAAACAGTATTTTAATATGCTAATACTACTACACTTTTAAGTCGAAATTTATTTTTTTTGATATTATTTCAAGGACTGTTAAATGGAACAATACAGAAAGATTTATGTATTTTAGCGAAGTATTATAGAGTTACTAATTTAAATCTCTCAGTGAGGGTTTTATTACTTGATGTTCTACGTGGAAATGGATTAAATTATTCTCTTTTGAATACCTCGTAGGCTTGTCTCGGGATAGCTTATTTTTTCAGAGAGGTTTATTATTCGTTGAAAATGAATTGTATAGTGCTCTTATAATATTCGAGGGTTTATCTTGAAGTAGCTGATTTTATAAAACACAAAAAGTATTTTGATTAGTATGTCGGAAGAATTTACAGAACAAGAGCTTCATAATTTAGCGATGAATGTAGTTGGGAAGGACTTAGAAAAACAAGGATTCGAATTTATGTCGGTAAATAGTCAGTTAAAAAAGGATCCTCAATTTGTATGTTTAAAGAATAAGAAACTTCATTTTATAGTTGTAAAAGCTGTTTTGTACCCCGAAAATCCGCAGAAATACAATGTAACTTACATGGAAACTATGCGAGAGCATGCTTTAAAGTTTAAGGCTCGTACCTATTATGCAGGAGTAGGAATTGCTAATGCAATAAATTATGAAGCACCAATAGAAAAAGGAGAAAAATATATAATCAACTATAATGGAATCATTGAAATCTAAACATTACTTAATACTGTCTTTTGTAGTAAGTCTAATTTTTGTAAGCTGTTCTAGTACGGATAAAGAGGCTAATTTTAAAGTAGAGCAGGGCTATGCTTTGGGAACCACTTACACTATTAAGTATGAGGCAACAGACGAGGAGCAAAATTTAAAACCTTTGATAGAAGCTGTTTTTGATACTGTAAACATGTCTATGTCTACTTATTTACCAACTTCAGATATTTCAGCAATTAATAGGGGAGATTCTACTATTGCGGTGGATAAATATTTTAAAGAAGTTTATGTAACTGCCAAAGAGGTTTATAAAAAAACAGGAGGCTTTTTTGATCCTACAATTGGGGCTTTAGCAAATGCTTGGGGTTTTGGGCCAGAAATGGCTATAGACCATATGAAAAAGAGCGAAGTAGATAGCTTATTAGAGTTTACAGGTTTTGACAAGGTATATATGTCCGATGATCAAAGAGTTATAAAGAAAAATAAAAATATATATCTCGATTTTAATGCGCTTGCTAAGGGGTATACAATTGATTTGATAGGGAGGATGTTTGACCGAAATAAGGTTAAAAATTATTTAATTGAAGTAGGAGGAGAAATATTAACAAGAGGAAATAGTAAAACCACCAATAAAGTTAAGAATTGGGTTGTGGCCATAGACAGTCCAACTCAAGATACCGAACAAAGGGTGTTAATTGCAAAAGTGCAGTTAAAAGATAAGGCAATGGCAACTAGTGGGAACTACCGTAAGTTTAGAGTTGATGAAGAAACGGGAGAGCATTATGTACATATTATAAATCCACTTACTGGATATCCTCAAAAAAGTAATGTGTTAAGTGTATCGGTTGTTGCTCAAACATGTATGGTAGCAGACGCTTATGCAACAGCATTAATGGTAATGCCGTTGGATAAAGCCAAGGAACTTTTAAAGTCTACATCAGAAATTGATGCCTATATTATTAGTGCGGATAAAGATGGAGATTTGGTGGAATATAAAACAAAAGGTTTTCAAGAATTACTTCTTGATTAAGAAATAAATAATAAATGTCCGAGTAAAAATACAAGACCTCTTGCTATTAATAAAAATGAATAAAAAGAGGAGTTTAGTAATCTTGTTTCTTTAAGCTACTCATTTTGTAATAGTTAAAATTTAGTCTTTGTTCTTTTCTCTTGCAGCGAAGCGGTCTTGTATTTTTACTCAGAAATTAATTATATTAATTAATAAAAATACTGCCCTGAAACGAGCTGTTTCGGGGCATTTTTATTGAATTTATTTCCTACAAACAGGGAGGATTTCTTTAGGATTTAAGGCGTATTTTTTTACTTCTTCTGAAGTTAAATTAGTTTTGGCGTAATGAATTTCCTCTACTTCAAAACCAATCTTTCTAAGCTTGTCGAAATAATCTAAACCATAAACACGCACATGGTCATATTGACCAAAAATGGCTGCACGCTCTTTCCTGTCAATAATACTATCATCCTCAAAAGTTGTTGCTCTTTGAATGTCTTGAGGGATTTGAAAAATACCCCAGCCGCCTGGTTTCATAACTCTATAAAGCTCTTCCATGGCTTTTTTATCATCCTTAATGTGTTCCAATACATGATTGCAGAGAATAACATCATAAGTGTTATCTTCAAATGGAAGGTTGCAAATGTCGGCTTTTACATCAGCTAAGGGAGATTCTATATCGGTTGTAGTGTATTTAATATTATCAAGTTTTTTAAACCGATTGTAAAAGGCTTGCTCAGGAGCAAAATGTAAGAGTTTAATTGGTTTTGAAAAAAACTGAGTTTCTTTCTTTAAATAAAGCCATAGCAATCTATGTCGTTCTAAAGAGAGCGTTCCAGGTGCCAAAACATTATTGCGTTGCTGCCCATATCCATACGGTAAAAAAGATTTGTAACTTTTAGTATCGATTGGATCTGTATATGTATTTCCCTTGTAAAGCGCTACAATAAATGGACGTACCCAATAACTTATCTTTATTAGTAAAGGTCGGGGAACGGTATTTAAAAAGAATTTGAAAAGTTTTTTCAAAGGAAAATTATTCGGTTACTACGTTTTTAAATTCGTCTTCTTCATTGCTTGTAATTCCAAGCGCATCATACACGTATTTAAAGGTAGATAAGATTTCTGGCTTTCCATTAATTAAAGCAACATCATGCTCAAAGTGTGCACTTGGTTTCCCATCGGCAGTAACTATAGTCCACCCGTCTTTTAATTGTTTAATGCGCTGTGTTCCCATGTTAATCATAGGTTCTATGGCAACTACCATTCCGTCAACAAATTTTTTACCACGCCCTCGTTTTCCGTAGTTTGGCATTTCTGGATCTTCATGCATTTTCTTACCTAAACCATGGCCAACAAGTTCTCTAACTACGCCATACCCTTCTTTCTCACAAAAGTTTTGGATGGCAAAACCTACATCTCCTACACGATTTCCTATTTTAAACTCTCTAATTCCAACGTAAAGAGATTCTTTAGTAATAGTTAGTAGTTTTTTAGTTTCTGGAGCTACTTCTCCAATTTCAAAAGTATAGGCATGATCTCCGTAGAAACCATTCTTTAATGCACCACAATCTACCGAAACAATATCGCCTTCTTTTAACGGAACATCTGTTGGGAGTCCGTGAACAACTGCTTCGTTTGTACTTGTAAGTAGGGTAGAAGGGCAGCCGTATAAGCCTAAAAATCCAGGTTCGGCTCCTTGATCTCTAATATATTCTTCCGCTATTTTATCTAAATGCTTTGTTGTAACACCTGGCTTTATTTCCTTTGCTAACATTCCTAATGTTTTAGAAACGATAAGGGCACTTTCTCTCATTAATTCAATCTGCTCGAGTGTTTTTATTTTAATCATGTTTCGTTTATTTAAACTGAAAATTATTTTCTGAATTATAATCCTTTTTAGAGGATTAATGTTGGTTTGTAAAATACCCGCAGTTTGCCTAGAGGGAGTTGATTCTTACAACCAAGATGCAAAAATAGTTATTATTTTTTGTTTTGATTACTAGTAAGGTTAGAAACCCATATTGTTTTGCTGTAAAGCTGTAAATCTGAGAAGGTGTTAAGCTGTGAAGTATAGAATTAGCAAATTTTCAAAGTTACCTAATAATGGATACTTTTCCTTTGACTTCTTATTCCTTTAATCATGCTCATCTTACCAGCCTACTATCTTATCAATTTAACGATTCAACAACTTAACTTTTTGTGATACATACTTTTACGTACAACAAAAAAACCGCCTCACTTTAATAGATGAGGCGGTTTTTTATTATTGAAGAAAATAATTAATCCTGAACTTTCTTCTTGAATTTATCGAAATCGGAATCGCCAGTTTGTTTTGGCCAAGAATTATTCTCGGTATCAATATCGGCAGTTTCTGCTTTAGGGTCCACTACAATACTTGTAATTTCTTTATCCGTAGCAATAACTTTTTTCACCTCTTTGTCATTTTTTCTCCAAACCTCTACAGGGTATGTAATTGTATTTGTACTACCGTCTTTGTAAGTATATTCAACAATTAAAGGCATTGGAATTCCACCTGGTTTGTTAAAAGTAACTTCGTAGAAATACTTTGGAGCTTCCATATTACTTCTTTCGGCAGGAGAGAAGTTATCCTTTAAGTACTCGTTTACAGATTTAAAGTTCTCTTGCTCAGATTTTTTAGAAACTTCATTTTTATAATCATCGCTATCTTCAGCAACAAGGTATACTAAATCTGGAAGTTCAGATTCTGCCATACCTCTCTGTTCTAGTATTTCTCTAACTCGTGCATTTGGTGTTGAAGAAACATAGTATTTTTTAACGTTTTGAACTCCTATATCCACATAGTCGGTTGTATAAAACCATCCTCTCCAGTACCAATCTAAATCTACTGCCGAAGCATCTTCCATAGTTCTGAAGAAATCTTCTGGAGTAGGGTGTTTAAACATCCAACGCTGTGCATATGTTTGGAAAGCGTAATCAAATAATTCTGGTCCCATTACAGTTTCTCTAAGAATATTTAATGCAGTTGCAGGCTTTCCATAGGCATTTGCTCCTAATTGGAATACATTTTCTGGGTTGGACATAATTGGAGCAATAAAATCTTGATCTCCTTTCATATAGTCTACAATTTTAGAAGGCTCTCCTCTACGAGAAGGGTATTTTCCATCTGGACCAACTGCTTCAGGATAATTTATAGCAAATTGTTGCTCTGTTAAATACTGACAAAAAGTATTAATTCCTTCGTCCATCCATCCCCATTGGCGCTCATCTGAATTTACAATCATAGGGAAGTAGTTATGTCCAACTTCATGAATAATTACACTTATCATTCCAAATTTCACACGGTCGCTATAAGTTCCATCTTCTTCTGGACGTCCATAATTCCAGCAAATCATAGGATATTCCATTCCTTGATTTTTAGCATGAACAGAAATTGCTTTAGGATAAGGATACGCAAAAGTATGCTTAGAATATGTTTTCAATGTTTGAACAACTGCTTTTGTAGAATACTCCTCCCAAAGTGGATTTCCTTCTTTAGAATAAATAGAAACAGCCATTACTGTTTTTCCATTTGTCATTTTTACTGCTTGTTGTTCCCAGATGTATTTTCTTGAAGTAGTAAAAGCAAAGTCACGAACGTTTTCTGCTTTTAGAGTCCATGTTTTTTTGTCTGTAGAATGTCCTTTTTCATTTTCTCTAGCCTCAGCTTCCGTAACGATGAAAACAGGTTTACTGTAAGATTTTTTTGCCTTTTCATATCGGTCGTACATATCGTCCGTAAGTACTTCCTTAGGATTTTGTAAAACTCCAGTTCCATCTAATATATGATCTGAAGGAACAGTAATGTTTACTTCATAGTTTCCAAAAGGCAATGCAAACTCTCCACTTCCCCAGAATTGGTGATTTTGCCATCCTTCTACGTCATTATAAACCGCCATTCTTGGAAAGAATTGAGCAATTACATAATTTTTATTTCCGTCAGGGAATTCTTCATAACCACTTCTTGCTCTATCTACAAGGTGATTGTTTACGTTGTACCACCATTTGATATTGAAAGAAAATTTATCCCCAGGAGCTAAAGGTTTATCAAGCTCAACACGCATCATAGTTTGGTTGATGGTGTATGGTAAGTTTTTACCTTTAGTATCTTTTACTTCTTGAATATTAAAACCACCGTCAAAAGGAGCTTTGTAATATTTACTAGCAAAAGAAGCAGTTTCTTCTGCTGGAGGAACTCCACCACCATCTCTTAAAGGCGATTTAGAGTCTTTTGCTCTAACATTTTGGTCTAATTGTACCCATAAAAACTCTAATTTATCTGGAGAGTTGTTTGTGTAGGTAATGGTTTCATGACCAGTTAATTTCTGGGTGTCGTCATTCAGTTCGATATCCATTTTATAATCCGCTTGTTGTTGATAGTAAGCAGGACCTGGAGCTCCCGAACCTGTACGGTACATGTTTGGAGTAGCAAACTCCTCGTACATTTGTCTAAATTTGTTTGTGTTTGTGTGGCCTTGTTCTCTCTCTTTCTTATCGTTTTCTTGTGCGAAAACTACACTAAAAGATAAGAAGCAGAAGCCTGCTAATAGGTACTTGAATTTGTGCATAGTTGTTTAGAAATGAATTAAGGGTTGGAAATTAAATAATTTGTCTTTTTTTAGCACTCGAAGTTACAATTTTAACATAGCTTTATCATTTTGTTTTATTAACATAAAGCTTTTTTTATGTTCTCCAGCAGTAATATGTACCACATTTTGTTGTTCTGGATAGATGTCAAATAGAACGCTACTTTGAATCCCTATGGATTCTATTCTCTTTAATTTTACCTTTGGAATCTCTAAATAGCATTTCATTACATCTACATCATATTCTTTACCGATAAAATTCCATTCCACTTCCTCTCCGTCAATAGAAATAATAAATTTATCATGAAGGTATTTCTCAATATAAAAGTCTATGTTTTTAAGTTCCTTTTTAGTTTTTAATGCTGCATTTATTCCATAGCGCTCCTTAAAAAGCTTTTCCATGTCATCTATAAAATAACGAGAAATAACTTGAATGGCTTGGTCTTCTTCAGCATAATTTACATCCGTAACACTGACGTAAAATTTATGATAAATACCAAAACTCATTAAGGGTAAAATTAAAAGAAGGATTATATATTTTTTCATGTAATTAATATGTTTTTTTTATGATGAAGTTTAATCCCTCATTGAGGGTTTAATTCCCCAAAGCCTGTACTGAGTTTACCGAAGTGCTCTGCATCGAAATGGGTTTAATTTGTTTCCTTTGAATACCTCGTAGGCTTGCCTCGAGGTAGTTGATTCTATTAAAGAGGGTTTAATCCTCCAAAGTCAGCCCAGAGTTTACCGAAAGCATTGCCTTGTGGTAGTTTACTCTAAATCATTTAAAACTCTAAAATCGTTACTCTTCGCCTTTAAGTATTCTAAAATGCTAAGAGGGTCCTCACTTTCAATAGTTTCAAAAGATGGATCGGTAGCGCAAAAGTACATAAACCGATCTATATAATCTTCAGGGATTTTTAAATCTTTAACATAAAATTCGATTTCAAAAAGTTCTTTAGTAGTTTCTATTTTTACTTCTTTTTTCTGAAGTTTTATCAGTTTTTTTATTTTCTTTATTTTTCCGTTTAAGGTATTGATGAGTAAGCTCAATGGACCACTTGATGCGGTGTAGAGCATTCGGTGCATATGGTCTTTTTTCTTTACAGTAGCATTTGGAAGGCCTAAACTTACAGCATTGATTACATTTTCAGCGGGATTGTTTTGTAGGTCTCGTGCTAAATTTCCAGATAAATTGTAGGGTGTGACCGTTACTGGGGCCAATTCGTTTATTTTTTCATCTAGCGTAACTTCTAAATACTTATTTTTCAGGACTTCCTCGGTAATAACTACAAACTTAATTTTATACTGTAGCGCAGAAAATACCAACGTATCATTAAACATTACGTTAATTTCAAAGTCTCCTTTTTGATTTGTAATTGTTGAAGTATTAGTAGTTTTATTCAGGATATAGATGCCCTCTACTTCAGAATTTATATTAATAATTTTTCCTTGCAAACTTGTTTTAAAAACTTGTCCGTTGGCTATGCTATATGCAAAAATAAAAAATATGTAGAGGTTATTTTTCAGAGGCTTTTAGTGCATTGAAATCTTTGCTTTGATCTACTAAAAAATCGATAAGCTCAAATTCGTGACTCCTTTTCATGAGGGTTTGAGAAGGTAATTTATCATCCACATAAAACAAAAATTCATCTATTTGGTCTTGAGGAATCTTTAAATCTGCTACAAAAAATTCGTCATCATAAACTTGGCGTAACACCTGACTCGGTAAAATTACTTTTTCTTCTCCCTGTTCTTTGTTAGATTTAAATAACGCTTTGTAAATGTTTACAAAATTAAGACCGTTAACCATCCCTCGCTGACTCACAGGAATTGCATAATTGGTAACCGCAGAAGACTTATCTGTAGTGTAATCTACTTGCTTAAATTCTTCGTTTTTTAATTCAATATAAGCTTGTCTATCTTCTGGAGTAATAATTACTTGATCAAGTTCGGTTACTTTTTCATTTACTTCCACTACCAAACGGTTATTATTTAAAATTTCCTTGGTAATTTCTACCGTTTTTAACTCGTAATTCATAGCAGTAAAAGCTAGTTTATCGCCTTCTTTTACCTTGATTTCGAATTCCCCTGCATCATTTGTAATTGTAGCTCTTTCTGTAGTAATGTTGATAACATTCTCATTAGGAACACTAGTGTTTCTGTAAAGTACTTTTCCTCTTAAAAGTACAGACTCTGCATCTTGAGAAAAAATAAAAATAGGACTTAAAATAAGTAGAAGTATAAGTAATTGCTTTTGCATTAGAGTGGTTTTGTTTAGTAAATAAATAATAAGTCGATTAAAAATAAAAGAAAGTCTTGATAATCTTTTGTTAAATCCCTCATTAAGGGTTTTATTCCCCAGAACCTGTCCTGAGTTTACCGAAGGGCTCTACGTCGAAATGGTTGATTCACATTTTAGATTTTTTTCAATTTAAAAGAACAACAAGCTCTATTTTATGGTTACATTACTATTACATAAATTTACGAAAAATATTGAAGAAAAACATTATGAAACCCTCCTGAAGGGATTTATTATAGTCAAAATATTCACTTCCACAAAAAGGAATGAATAAATTAAAGGCTTTTAAGAAGTAGAGAATTTTCCTTAATTCTATATTAGCCTTAAAGTAACTTTTTAATCATTAATGTCCGAGTAAAAATGCAAGACCGCTTCGCTATAAGAACAAAGAACAAATACTAAATCTTAACTATTATAAAATATGCAGTTTAAAGAAACAACATTACTGAAAACCCTCTTTTTATTCATTTTTATTAATAGCAAGGGGTCTATTTTGAGGATCTCATTTAAACCTTGATATAAATGGAAGCCGATAAATTCCGTTAATTTTTATCGGGCAACAATAATTTTAACTTAAATTTATTCAGATGAAAAATCTTTTAATAGCAAGTACATCTACCGTGCACGGGAGTAGCTATTTAGAATATATATTAGATGATTTAGCGGAGTTTTTTAAAGCTTCGGAAGAAATTATCTTTATTCCGTATGCACGCCCTGGCGGGATTTCTCATGATGATTATACAGCAATAGCTCAAAAAGGATTTGATGCTATAGGAAAACAAGTAACTGGAATACATACTTTTTCTGATCCAATAGAAGCCTTGAAAAATGCAAAAGCAGTTTTTACGGGTGGCGGAAATACATTTTTATTAGTTTCTCAACTGTATAAGCTAGATGTAATGCCAACATTAAGAGCGCGTATTTTTGAAGGAATGCATTATTTTGGAACTAGCGCAGGAGCAAATATTACGGGGCTTACCATGCAAACCACCAATGATATGCCTATTGTGTATCCACCTAGTTTTAAGACATTGGGTGCCATTCCTTTTAATATTAATCCGCATTATCTAGATCCCGACCCATCGAGTACTCATAAGGGTGAAACACGAGAAACCAGAATAAAAGAGTTTCATTCCATAAATACGCAGCCAGTAATAGGCCTTAGAGAGGGGAGTTGGTTAGAAGTAAAAAACGACCGCATAATTTTAAGAGGAAATCTACAAGCTAGAGTTTTTGAACAAAATAAACCTCCTTATGAAATTGAAAGCGGGAGTGAAGTGAGGTTTTAGTAGGGATAAAATATAAATTCATTAATCGCCATATGTTTTCTTAGATTCTTCCGTAAGGGTATTGATTTCTTTAAGTTCTTCTTTTGTAAGATAACGCCACTCTCCAACGGGAACGTCTAAGGAAACATTCATAATACGGATACGTTTTAGTGCCGTAACATTGTAGCCTAAGTACTCACACATTCTACGAATTTGGCGATTTAATCCCTGCGTTAATATGATTTTAAACGTATGCGAATCAATTTTTTCAACTTTACATTTTCGGGTAATCGTATCTAAAATTGGGATTCCATTACTCATCCGCTTTACAAAATCGTCGGTTACAAATTTGTCAACGGTAACTATATATTCTTTTTCGTGTTTGTTACGCCCACGTAAAATTTTATTTACAATATCCCCGTCGTTGGTAAGAAAAATAAGTCCTTCACTAGGTTTATCCAATCTCCCAATTGGAAAAATACGTTTAGGATAATTTATAAAATCAATAATATTATCTTTTTCCACACGTGTGTCTGTAGTACAAACAATCCCGATAGGTTTGTTAAAAGCGAGGTAAACAAAATCTTCTTTGGGTTCTGCAATAAGCTTTCCATCAACTCTAATCTCATCTTCAGCACTTACTTTGGTACCCATTTCTGGAATGGAGCCATTTACAGTAATTCGTCTTTGCTGAATGAGTTTATCGGCAGCACGGCGTGAGCAGTAACCTACTTCGCTTAAATATTTATTGATTCTTGTTAATTCCTTTTCCATTTCGCTTCAAAGGTACATATTTCCCATAAAAAAAGCCTAACGTTATGTTAGGCTTTAGAGCGGGAGACGAGGTTCGAACTCGCGACATTCAGCTTGGAAGGCTGACGCTCTACCAACTGAGCTACTCCCGCATTTATTTGTGGGGGCAAATATAAAGAAACTCTTAATTTGTTTCCAAAGAAAATCGTGATTATTTTTTTAATTATCCTTAAATACCTCAAATAAATTTAATCTCCTAAAGTTATTTTGAGGAGGTAAATGAGGTTGTAAATTATAGTTTTTCTATTTAAAGATTTATAGTACTTTTAATTGGTATAAAATTTTTTACAAATGGAATTAGAAATTAAGCATGAAGCGTCTGCAAGTAAAGGACGCTTTTATATGGAGAATAACAATAAGACTTTAGCAGAAATGACCTATTCGGTAGCGGGGAGTGATAAAATAATTATCGACCATACCGAGGTGGACGATTCTTTGCGTGGTCAAGGAGCGGGACATAAATTGTTGGAAGCATTGGTAACTTATGTTCGAAGTAATAATGTAAAAGTTATTCCGTTATGCCCATTTGCAAAAGCACAAATTGATAAAAATGAATCCTATCACGATATTCTAGTTTAAATAATAATATTTTGTATACCGTAAAAGAAATTAGTTCGGCAGAGGCACAAGCCGTACGTCATCCTGTTTTAAGAGAAGGGAAGCCATTGGAATCGGCTATTTTTCCTGATGATGATTTAAAAGATACTTTCCATGTGGGCGTTATTTATAAAGGAAAGCCTGTTGGAACTGTTACTTTAATAAAGAAAAATAATGAAAATTTTTCTGCTGAAAATCAATACCAACTTCGGGGAATGGCAGTATTGCAAGCACAGCAAAAAAAAGGTCTTGGTGCACTAATGGTTAAAAAAGCTGAAGCTTTATTGCTTGAAAGAGGGGGCGCTTTTATCTGGTTGAATGCCCGAGAAGTAGCGGTGTTGTTTTATGAAAAAATGGGATATGAAACTTATGGAGATTCTTTTGTTGTTCTAGGAATTGGACTACACTATTTAATGAAAAAATCTTTTTAATCCCTTATAGTGGATTTAATTCCCATGATGCCTGTCCTACTTTTATCGAAGGAGTTGCATCGATATAAGTAATGTTGTTCCTTTTGAGTATGTATCATGATTTTCAGCCACTAATCTCACAGATTTATGCCATTTCATTCCTTGAAGAGATATTCAGTAGGGCGATACAATAAAAAAAATATTAGTGAATCCGTGGCAATTTTTTATATGTTATAAATTTTAGCCACTAATACCACAGATTTATGCCATTTCATTCCTTGAAGAGATATTCAGTAGGGCGTATACAATGAAAAAAATATTAGTGAATCCGTGGCAATTTTTTTATACGTTATAAATTTCAGCCACAAATATCACAGATTTATGCATTTCATTCCTTGAAGAGATATTCAGTAGGGCGTATACAATGAAAAAATATTAGTGAATCCGTGGCAATTTTTTATATGTTATAAATTTTAGCCACTAATCTCACAGATTTATGCCATTTCATTCCTTGAAGAGATATTCAGTAGGGCGTATACAATGAAAAAAATATTAGTGAATCCGTGGCAATTTTTTTATACGTTATAAATTTCAGCCACAAATATCACAGATTTATGCCATTTCATTCCTTGAAGA
>NZ_JBSXNL010000050.1:0-28263 GCF_056857615.1 Galbibacter sp. L-19 | reverse complement strand
AGCCCTTTTAATAAGCTCTGAGCTTTTTTCTACACCAAAGAGATCCTTAAGACGTCGTTTCCTCTTTTCTAAAGCAGATAAGGATAGTGTCATTTTTTTAGTGATCATTTTCATGGTATAAAAGCGTGAGAGCAGGTATAGTCAGTTTGGCAAGAATTTCCACCCTCACTATATCTTCTTCATTATCTATTACCGATAAAATAACTACAGGTTTATTATACCAACTTTTAAGTTCTTTTAATAACTCATGACCGCTTTTGTCGGGTAAACCAATGTCTAATAAAACTGCATCTGGCAAATGACTTGCTGCTAAAGCCAAACCTTCTTTGGCACTGCTTGCCTGAATAACCTTGTAATCATTACTTTCTAAATTTATCTGAAGTAATTTTCTTATCTGCGGCTCATCATCTATAACTAATACTTGTGCTCTATTGGTTTCCATAAGCTTCTATTGTTGTAGTTTCGGCAGGTATTTTAATAGTAAATTTTGCACCCCCATTAGTTTTATTCTGTAAATGAATGGTTCCGTTCATAGCTTCTGTAAAACCTTTGACAATTGACAACCCTAAACCGGTACCTCCTATATTATTATTCAGACGATAAAATTTATTGAAAACAGCCTCCATCTTATCAATTGGGAAACCACCTCCATTGTCAGAAATAATAACCTCACAAGAATTTTCTGCATGTTTAGCTTCAATCTTTATCAAAGACCCCTTGGGAGTGTGTTGCACCGCATTATGGATAATATTATGGACTACTTGCTCTAAAAGACCAATATCTAATTTAAAAAGTGGTAATTCCTCATTAGGAGTAAAGACTATAGAATGATTTAAAAGATTTTCTTTGTTTCTTTTGATGGTAGTAAAAATTAGCTCATTTAAATCGCACCAATCCTCTTTAGGTTTTATAAATCCAGCTTCCAACCTACTCATGCTTAATAAATTTTCAACTTGCCTATTTAAGCGTGTCCCTGCGGTTTCAATCTCAGAATACAACACTTTTCTATTAACATCCGTAAGTTTGTTGCCCCCGTCGTTTATAGTGTCTATAGCACCAATAATGGTTGCTATGGGTGTTCTTAATTCATGCGATAAAGAATTTAACAATGTATTATATAGCTTAATGGCATTGGCTTTCTCTTCTTCATCTCGCCGTTTTTTGTCGTATTCTCTAATTTTATATGTTAGTACCGCATTGATAGAAGCAATAACAAAATACATAAAAAACATAAGAGCATCCTCTGGTGATCCTATATGAAACGTTAAGATTGGAGGGATAAAGAAGAAATTCCAGATTAATGCACTTAATAATGCAGATAACATTACCGGAAATATATCAAATAAAATAGCATTAAGAGAAACCACCAAGAGCAAAATAAGTGCAACTGCTCTAAAACCAATAATGTCTACTGATAAAAAACATAAAATAGCAGATACCATAACAAGCGATACACTTATTAGGTACTGTTTTTTCTTACTATAATGTCTTGTTTTAAGGATTTCCAAATCTTTTACTCAATCATCGAGAGTTTTAATTACAAAAGTACTTTATCTAACATAAAGATTTTATATAAACTTATATGGCAACATCAAATTGTAAGAATTACTCAAGATAAAACTCGCTTTAAAAAATCCCTCTCTTCTAATTTCTGATAAATCAAAGTAACCTTCTCTGGCTATCGAGAACCAATTAAAAGTATAGCTTTCCCCTTTGCTAATCGCTTTTCTATGGATTCTTTAATAAATTTTTTTTATCATATTTACTGATTACATTCACCAAATATTATGTTTTTGATTAAATGTGATCAATACTTAAACCTAAAATAACAAGCATCACACTTCTTTTTACACAAAAAAAGACCATCAAATTAATGATGGTCTCTTAAATATAGTTTTTAAAAAAGTAGTTTACCCTTTTACATCAACTACTTTATGTTTTTTTATGTTGTTTATTTTTAAATCTTCTAAAACATTTACAGCCTCTTCGATATAAACGTCTTTAGATAGATTTTTATGCCAACGGTCTCTTTTCTCTCTTAACGTACTATCTTTAGTCATTAAATCCTCTTCATAGGGCAACGATTTAAAAGAAAGATCGGTTTGATAATCTGCAATTTTTCTAAAGCGTTTTAAAACCTCTTCATCTTTTTCTATTTCAGCTTTATACTTATCAATATTCAACGGATATTCTTTTTCTTCTTGCTTTTCTTTAACCCATTGCGCATTCTCATCAATCAATTTCAACTGGTCGTTCTTAGCCATTCTAGCTTTACTTCTATCAATTGTTTCTTCATAATCAATATAACCAGCCCAATCTTCATAATTCAAAGATTCTATTTTATCCCAAGGAAGTGGATTCTCTTGGTCTTTCTCTCCAATATCTCTGTAACTATACCTGTCTGGAACCACCACATCACTCTTAACTCCTTCTAATTGTGTGGAACCACCATTAATTCGGTAGAATTTCTGAGTAGTAACTTTTAAAGCTCCTACATCTCCATATTCATTATCCCCTCTTAAAAACCTGTTTAAGTCAATTACATTTTGAACAGTTCCTTTTCCATATGTTTGTTTACTTCCAAGAATAATTGCTCTTTTATAATCTTGCATTGCCGCTGCTAAAATTTCAGAAGCAGAAGCCGATAGTTCGTTTACCAATATTACAAGTGGTCCATCCCACTGCACCCTATCATCTGTGTCGGAAAGTACTTCTTTTTCTTTTCCTGTCGATTTTACTTGAACAATTGGCCCTTCTTTTATAAAAAGTCCAGCCATATCAACCACAGTTTTTAAAGAACCTCCTCCATTATCTCTAAGGTCTAAAATTAATCCTTCTGCTCCAGCCTTTTTCATTTCCTCAATTTCTTTTGCAACATCGGAAGCAGCATTTCTATTTTTATAATCATCAAAATCTATATAGAATTTTGGAAGATTAATTACACCAAAAGTACGTTCTCCTTTTTTTACTACGGAAGACTTTGCATAAGATTCTTCAAGTTCTACAACATCTCTCTCAATAGCTACTTCTTCTACTGTACCATCTAAACGCTTAATTGTAAGTAAAACTTTAGATCCCTTAGGTCCTTTTATCAATTTAACCGCATCTTCTAAACGCATACCTACAATACTTACAGGAGTTTCGTTTTCCTGACCTACTTTCATGATAATATCTCCAACTTCTAATAAATTACCTCTCCAAGCAGGACCTCCAGATATTATTTCTATAATTTTAATATGATCATTCTTTTTCTGTAATCTAGCTCCAATTCCTTCAAATTTACCAGACATACTTACATCAAAACGCTCTTTATCATCGGGAGCAAAATAAAATGTATGTGGATCAAATTCTTCCACAATAGCATTTAAATAAGCTGCAAACCAATCCTTACGCTGTAAATCTTCCATAAATTCGAAATACTCTCCTAAAGTTTTCATGGTAGCTTCACGCGTTTCTTTCTCTAACGCAACAGGATCTTTTGATGATGCTCCTTCAACATTTTCGTCTATTGCTTTTTTAGGATTCCCTTTTTCATCTACCAACTTTCCTTGAACACCATCCTCAGTCATTTCATTTTCAACAGTAATACTATCAGAAGATTCTTCCATAGCACTTACATAACGCTCAATAGTAGAGAACTTTAATTGCTTTCTCCAACGCTGCCATAACTCTTCTTTGTTCTTAGCAAATGGTATGTTTTCATAATCCACATCAATTACTTCGTCTTCGTTATAATCATATGGCTCCTCTAATACGTCTTTATACATTACAGAAGCTTCGTCCATACGCTGCATAAGTCTGTCGTAGGTAAGATTGAAAAAAGACAAGTCAGAAGTTTTTATTTGATCGTCAATTGCAGATCTATATTCATTAAACTCATCTATATCACTTTGTAAAAAATAACGCTTTAATGGATCTAAAGACTCTATATAATTATCATACACATGTTCAGAAAAATCATCATCCACATCTTTTGGATTAAAATGAGCATTTTCCAATACATAGGATATTAAATCAAGCAGTAGCTTGTCTTTATCTGGATTATCAAATGTTTTATTTGTAAAACTACACGATGCAGCAGACACTAATAATGCCGCCAACAAATACACAAATTTCCTTTTCATTTACATTTTTTTTATAGAGACTTCATCAAAATTCCGTTCATCTCTGCATTCTTTAACGCTAAATATCTTACTATTCTTATAAGGTTTGTAATATAATAAAAAACCCATTATGTAAAATATTTAATGTTCCAATCTCTTAATTTATATCGTTCTCTTCAATAAAGATCAACTAAATTAAGGAAAAAATCGTGCCACAACATACCAAACCCACTAATATTTTGTTAAACCCTCAATATTCCTTATTTCTTTAACAGACAGTGTTAAAATTGAAAAAATACACAACACCATCCCCACTATTTTATCTACTCAAAAAACTTATGTTACTTATAACTTTTCAATAACTCCTACAAAGTTTTAAATTGATTATTTTAGCATTGTAAATGAAATTTTAAAATGAAAAAAAGACCCTTAATACTTGTTACCAACGACGACGGAATTACAGCACCTGGAATTAGAGCTTTAATAGACGTTATGAATGAAATTGGCGATGTTATTGTTGTAGCTCCAGACAGTCCTCAAAGTGGCATGGGACACGCCATTACAGTTAATTCAACGCTGTATTGTAGTCCGATAACAATTAACCATGATGATGTTCAACTAGAATATAGTTGTAGTGGAACTCCTGCAGACTGTGTAAAACTAGCTGTTAATGAGATTCTGAATAAAAAACCCGACATCTGTGTTAGTGGTATTAACCACGGTTCAAATTCTTCTATTAATGTTATTTATTCTGGAACAATGAGTGCTGCTGTGGAAGCCGGAGTAGAAGGAATTCCTGCTATTGGCTTTTCTCTGTGCGATTATTCTTGGGAAGCAAATTTTGATGCAGTCAAAAAACATGTAAAAACAATTACAGAAAGTGCTCTTAAAAATGGGATGCCAAAAGGTGTTGTTTTGAATGTAAACTTCCCAAAACTTCAGGAAAAAGATATTAAAGGTATTAAGGTTTGCCGACAAGCAAATGCACGTTGGGTGGAAGAGTTTGACAAACGTACCAACCCTATGGGAAGAGAATATTATTGGCTTACCGGAAAATTTGTGAATCAAGATAAGGGCGAAGATACCGACGAATGGGCATTGGCAAACGGTTATGTTTCTTTAGTGCCAGTACAGTTTGATTTAACAGCACACCATGCTATTCAAGATTTAAATACTTGGAGCTTAAATGACTAGAAAAGAAATATTTATTGGATTTACAGTTGGAATTATTGCCAATCTTATAGGTACCTTATTATATCTAATTATTTTTTCCGAATTGAGTATTCAAGAGAGTATTATTGTTGCTCGAGAGCAAGGCCACTTAGGAAGTTTATTGGCATTAGGAGCATTACTAAATCTCGCTGCTTTCTTCGGATTTATAAAAATTAAAAGAGATCAACGTGCAAAAGGGGTACTTATAGCTACTTTTTTAACGGCTTTTATTATATTGTTACTGAAAATATTTTAAAACCTCTTCGAGATGTACTCGTAAGGTTTTAAGCTGAATAAATTACGAATGTTCTGTATAATTTAGGAGCATTTTAAACCTCATATCGTGAGAAAAACTTATAATTAGTGAAGTATTATATTATTGCAGGCGAAGCATCTGGAGATTTACATGCTTCCAACCTCGTTAAGGAACTCGCAAAAGTAGATGCCAATAGTTCTTTTAGAGGTTGGGGTGGCGATTTAATGCAACAAGCTGGCGTTGACCTGGTTAAACACTATAAAGAGCAATCTTTTATGGGCTTTTTTGAAGTGATTATGAACCTTCCCAAAATATTTTCAAACATAAAATTCTGCAAGCAAGATATTGAAAACTTTAATCCTGATGTGCTGATTTTTATTGATTATTCAGGCTTTAATTTAAGAATTGCTAAATGGGCAAAACACCTTAATTATAAAACTTTCTATTATGTTTCTCCTCAAATATGGGCTTCGCGCGAAAGTAGAATTGAAGCCATAAAACGAGATATCGACGAGATGTTTGTTATTCTTCCCTTTGAAAAGGAATTTTATGAAGAAAAACATAAGTATCCTGTAAATTTTGTAGGGCATCCTTTACTAGATGCCATTGGATCTAGAAAGCAAATCCTCCCAGACGATTTTAGAAAACAGCATCAATTAGACCATAGAGAAATTATAGCACTACTTCCAGGAAGTAGAAAGCAAGAAATAACAAATATGCTTTCTATAATGCTTAGTATTGTTGACGATTTTAAAGAATATCAATTTGTAATTGCCGGCGCTCCTAGTCAGGAGTACACTTTTTACGAACAATTTATTGGCAAAGCCAACGTTCATTTTGTATCAGGAAAAACCTACGATTTACTAAGCGTTTCCAAAGCTGCTTTGGTTACTAGCGGAACTGCAACTTTAGAAACTGCCCTGTTTAAAGTACCAGAAGTAGTTTGCTATAAAGGAAATTGGATTAGCTATCAAATTGCAAAACGTATTATTACTTTGGAATATATTTCGTTGGTTAATTTAATTATGAATAGAGAAGTAGTTAAAGAACTTATTCAAAATGAGCTAACTACTAAAAACCTGAAGTCCGAATTAAAGAAGATTCTTACTCCTGAAGTACGAGAAAAGATGTTTTTAGATTATTTCGAATTAGAAAAAAAACTAGGAGGTAAAGGCGCTAGCAAAAAAACTGCTGAACTTATTTATAATAAAATTTCCTAATTTGCACGAAACCCCAATAGTTTCTATGAAAAAAACAATAACGATTCTTTTAATAACCATCAGTATTTTATCTTGTAAATCTACCAAGAAAACAGTTTCTGTTAAAGGCGATACAGCTTCCAAAAAAGAAGCTTCATATAAAGAAAAAAAAGGAAGTAAAGAAGCTAATAATATTATAAAAACTGCCTTATCATACAACGGAACACCCTATAAATATGGCGGAACTACTAAAAGAGGTATGGATTGTTCTGGTCTAATTTATATTTCCTTCAAAGAAAATGATATTGCACTTCAAC
Source organism: Galbibacter sp. L-19 (assembly GCF_056857615.1). NCBI lineage: Bacteria > Pseudomonadati > Bacteroidota > Flavobacteriia > Flavobacteriales > Flavobacteriaceae > Galbibacter > Galbibacter sp. L-19. The sequence goes on along the minus strand of NZ_JBSXNL010000050.1, from coordinate 21,176 downwards.
GTGCTTCTTACATGATGGCAACCCAAGGAAAGAAAATTAAATTAAAAAATGTAGAAAAGGGAGATTTATTGTTTTTTACGACCAATAAAAGTAGTCGAAAAATAAATCATGTCGGACTTGTAGTGGATGTTAGAGGAAATGACATCCGCTTTATTCATTCAACAACTTCCAGAGGTGTGCTCGTTTCTTCTTTAAGTGAGGGGTATTGGAATTATGCTTTTAATCACGCTAGAAAAATTTTATAGTTTATTTTTTATATATTTAGTATTTAATCTATGTGAAAATACTAAATTATCCTATTTTCAAACTCTTGATTTTCCTGTTCTTCGGAATTTGTGGCGGTCATTACTATGACATAAACTTAAACGTTCTAACCTACTTTTTAGTAGGCTGTATAGTACTTCTAGTCGGCTTAGTCCGTAAGAAAAAACATGCTTCTCTTTTTATTTTTGGATTTATAACTTACCTGTCTCTCTTTTTTATTGGGATGCTTATTACAACTATACATACTGATAAAAACCCAAATCATTACAGTCATTTTTATAATAAAGGAGACGAAATAACTTTTAGAATAATCAAGGAACTTAAAACTAGTGCATATTATTACAAATACGAAGCTAAAGTAATAGCGATTAAGGAAAAAGAAGTAGTTGGCACTATTATATTCAACTTAAAAAAAGATAGTATTCCTGTTAAACTACCCAATGTTGATGCTGAATACACTACTAAAATTGCTCTAAAAGGAATCTTTCCCCCTCTTAATCCACATCAATTTAATTATAAAAAGTATTTATCAGAACATGGAATTTATCATCAACTACAAGCAGATGAAAAGGGTGTTAAAATAGTCTCTAATAAAGTAAAAACTATTTATGGGTACGCGGCTTTATTCCGAAAGAAGGTCAATAAAATCCTTACAAAATACCCATACAAAGAAGAAATAGCAGTAGTAAATGCATTATTACTAGGACAACGACAGGATGTATCCAATGAAATATATGAAGCCTACATTTCAGCTGGCGCAGTTCATTTATTAGCAATTTCAGGGCTACATATTGGAATTCTATTTTTATTACTTGATTTTATCCTAAAACCCTTAGAAAAAATAAAAAATGGAGAAATTACAAAGCTCATTTTAATAATTACAATACTCTGGATGTTCGCCATAATTGCTGGTGTGAGCGCTTCTGTAGTAAGAGCTGTTACTATGTTTTCATTTATTGCCTATGCCAGAAAACTCAATCGCCCCAAAAACATTTATCATGCACTTATTACCTCCATGTTTTTTCTGCTAATAGTAAACCCTAAATATATTTTTGATGTAGGATTCCAATTAAGTTATACGGCTGTTTTTGGAATTGTTTGGATCCAACCAACCTTGATATCCTTTTGGAATCCTAAAAACAAAATACTGATTTACTTATGGAATTTATTAACCGTTAGTGTAGCGGCTCAATTAAGTGTTTTACCAATTACTTTGTATTATTTTCATCAATTTCCAAGCCTGTTTTTTGTCTCAAACCTAGTTATTATTCCATGTATTGGTTTCCTTCTAACATTAGGATTTTTACTTATTATTTTAGCTTTTATAAATGCTTTACCAGATTTTTTTGCTGAAGGCTATTTTATACTAATCCGAATAATGAATGCATTTGTTGAATGGATTGGAAGTAAGGAAGAATTTATTTTTACAGAGATTCATTTTACAAGCCTAAACTTCTTCACGGTTTCAGGATTAATTATAGCTCTTGTATTACTAATGAAAAATAACAATAAACATAATTTTATACTTTTCTCTGGAAGCTTATTACTATGCTTTGGCAGCATTTTTTATCAGTATAAAAAAACAGAAAATCAACAGCGATTTATCATTTTTCATAAAAGTAGAAATACATTCATGGCGCTTCAGAAAGGAAATCAATTACAAGCAAACACTCCCTTATTAAAGGAAAACTACTTATTTAAAACTTATAAAATTGGAGAAAACATACATACAATTGAATATTTAAAATTCCCATCTAGCTTTAGCTTTCAGCAACAAAAAATAATAATTATAGATAGTTCTGCTACATATAATAAAGAAGAAACCGCAGCTATATTATTGTTAACTGGCTCCCCAAAGGTTAACCTAAATAGAGTTGTATCAGAAATAAAACCTAGAGTGGTAATTGCGGATGGAAACAACTATAGATCGTTTGTATCTCTTTGGAAGGCCAGTTGTAAAAAACAAAAAATCCCTTTTCACTATACTGGTGAAAAGGGAGCTTTTATATTGGATTAATATTGTAATCAACTATCTCGGGGCAAGCCTACGAGGTATTCAAAGGAAACAATCTTAATCCATTTCGACGTAGAACACTTCGGTAAACTCAGTACAGGCTTTGGGGAATAAAACCCTCAATGAGGGATTTAATGAATTCCATGCATCCATTTACGCAACGTAGGAACTAAAAGTAGCAATATTAATGTAGCACCTGCCACCACAAAAACACCCCAAGTAAGGTACGTGTCTGCATAAACACTCAATGTTTCTGTAGGGTGTGCACCTTCGGCAACACTTTCTGATGCTGTTAAAGAACCAATCCATCCTGCCATTTTATTCCCTATTGAGATTGATAAAAACCATGCTCCCATAACAAAACCTACAATTTTATTTGGAGATAATTTTGTTACCATAGATAATCCTACAGGGGACAAAGAAAGCTCTCCCATTGTATGAAATAAATACATTAAAGCAATAAACACTACAGAAATTAAGCCCTCATTATTAGGAAAATATTTAGCTCCAAGTACAATAATGGCAAATCCAAAGGCAAGTAATCCTAATCCTAATACAAACTTCATAGGCGTACTTGGTTCTTTTTTAGCTTTATTTAAACGCAACCACATAAAAGAAAATAATGGCGCCAATAAGATTATAAATAGCGGATTAAAACTCTGGAATATTGAAGATGGAAGTACCGTTCCTAAAAAAGATCTATCTACATTCTTTTCAATAAAAATTGTTAAAGAACCTCCCGCTTGCTCAAAAAGAGCCCAAAAAACGGCATGGAAAAAAAATAATACCACAACAACAAGTAAACGTTGCCCTTCTACTTTATCATCACTTTTTAGAGCGTGATAAATAATATACCCAACAATAAATACTGAAATAACCAAAAGCAATGTAGACATTACTTCATTTAAATTAAGCATTAAAGCACAAATAGGAATGGCTAGTAAGGAAAGAACAATAACCGAAACTGCTGGCTTAGTTCCAAATATTTTGACACTCCCATCTTTTACCTCTTGAGGCTCTAGTCCTTTCTCTCCAAAGCCTTTTGCAAAAGCCCAAAATACAAGTAATCCAATTAGCATCCCAATTCCTGCTAGTCCGAAACCGTAATGCCAATTTATATTTTGACCAACATATCCGCAGGTAAGAATTGCAAGAAAAGAACCGATATTTACTCCCATATAAAAAATAGAGAAAGCTCCATCTTTACGGGGATCATCTGTTTCATAGAATTCTCCCAAGAAGGAACTTACATTCGGTTTAAAAAATCCATTTCCAACTATAATAAGTCCTAAAGCACCAAAAAACATAGGCATATTTCCTTCAAGATCTCCAAATGCTTGGAAGCCTAGTGCAAAATGACCTAATACCATTAGGAAACCTCCCCAAATAATAGTTTTTCTAAATCCTAGATATTTATCGGCTACCATCCCTCCCAACACTGGAAAAAGGTACACCATAGCTGTATAGGAACCATAGATTGCATAAGATTTTACTTCGGCGGCACTTTGTGCCATATCTATAAAAAGCACTTTCGTCATGTACAACACCAATAAGGCACGCATTCCATAATAGGAAAAACGTTCCCACATTTCGGCAAAAAATAAAACAAATAATGCTTTTGGATGCGTTTTTCTATTGGTATAAATAATAAAAGGAACCCATAGTAAAACAAAAATCCATCCTACTGTTAAAATCCATAATGTCAAATCCATAATTCAAATTTTAAGTTACTCACTAAATGAGGTTTTATATACGCTGAGCCGTCCAAAATTTACTGAAGGGCGCTTTAAAACTCTCCTAATTGCTCTTGGACTTGCCTCTACGTAAGTTAACTATTTTCTTAGCGGCTATTAAAATTAATTTAAAACTATAGTTGGTTAACTTCTAGATTAATTGGTAGATGTTTCAAGCTCTTTTGCCATCTCATCTCTTACATCTCCTTCATTATCTTCTGCTCCGTGCGTTAGACGTTTTAATGGTTTCAACAATAAAATTACAAGCACCCCTATTAAAGACCATATTACAGCTATTCCTGTAAAAATTTCAAATTCTCCAAGGTTTTGCGCACTTTGACCAATTAGTCCTGCAAATTTATTCCCTAATCCTGTTGCTGCCCAATAGAGTCCCATAATTATAGAAGCGTATTTTAATGGCGCCAATTTGGTAATAAAAGATAATGAAACTGGTGAAGCACAAAGCTCCCCAATAGTATGAAATAAATAAGCTAGAATTAACCAATACATTGCTGAAGAACCTTCTGTTTCATATTGAACAGAAGCTGCACTCATAAAACTAAACCCTAAGGCCATCACTATAATACCAATTGCAATTTTGAATAGGGAAGAAGCTTCTTTCCCTTTTTTCTTCCATTTAAGCCAAAAAGCTCCTACAATGGTTGCAAGTGTAATAATAAAAAATGAATTCACGGATTGAAATACCGAAGCTGGTACAATCCACCCTAATAAATTTCTATCGGTTTTTTGTTCTGCATACAAATTCATTAATCCACCAGCCTGCTCAAAAGCAGCCCAGAATAAAACAATTAATAAGAATGAAATCAATAATACCTTAACTCTATCTTTTTCAATTTTAGTTAATGGTTTATTTAACAATTCTCTATCCTGTTCATTTTTAGATGAAATAGGATTTCCTACATGCTTTAAATATTTCTGTCCCCAAATATATACTAATTGCCCTACAAACATTCCTATTGCAGCCAAACCAAAACCATAATGCCAATTGATTTTTTCTCCTACATATCCACAAAGAATAGGCGCAGCAAAACCTCCAATATTAATCCCCATATAAAAGATATAGAATCCTAAATCTCTTCGTTCGTCTTTTTGCTTATAAAGCCCTCCAACCATGGAAGAAATATTGGGTTTTAGACACCCTACTCCAAGGATAATAAATAAGCAACCTATATAAAATGAAGTTTCAGAATTCAAAGCCAAAACAGTGTGTCCTATACATAATAGAATTCCACCAACCATTACAGTTTTCTTCTGACCTAAAAGTCTATCGGCAATCCATCCTCCAGGAATAGAAGACATATAAACCAACATGGTATACCATCCATATAGCGCTAAAGCTTCGTCGTTTGTCCAGCCAAACCCAGGATTATCTGAAGTAGTTTCTGCTACTAAAAATAAAGTAAATAGCGCACGCATTCCATAATAAGAAAAACGCTCCCATAATTCAGTGAAAAATAAAATATACAATCCTTTCGGATGACCAAATAATTCACTTTTATTAGGTTCTTGAGTTATTGTAGACATTAATTGTTAGGGTTTAATTAGTACTATTCTCTATAACGAGACTTAAATTTAAATATTCCGATAGTAGCATTTACATCCTTATATTAAGCATATTCACGCTACTATCGGCTTAAAATTATTTAATTGTTGATTGTTTTAGGCTCTGAAATATTATCAGGTTTTTCTCCTAAATGCTCATCAATAAAATTAGTCATTTTGGTATACAATTGTAAACGTGTGTTTCCTCCATAAATACCATGGTTTTTATCTGGATAAATAGCCCAATCGAATTGCTTGTTTGCTTGAATAAGGGCTTCTGCCATTCTCATTGTATTTTGAACATGCACGTTATCGTCTCCTGTTCCATGGATTAACAAATAATCTCCTTTTAACAATTCAGGATAACTTAATGGCGAATTTTCATCATATCCACTTGCATTCTCCTGAGGTGTTTGCATATATCTTTCTGTATAAATAGAATCGTAAAAACGCCAGCTGGTAACTGGAGCTACCGCAATAGCCATACTAAACACATCATTTCCTTTAAGAATGCTATTGGTACTCATAAAGCCTCCATAGCTCCATCCCCAAATTCCAATTCTACTTTTGTCAATATACGGAAGATTTCCGAGTTTTTTTGCTGCTGAGATCTGATCCTCTACTTCGTATTTTCCAAGCTCTTTATAGGTTACTTTTTTGAATTCTGCGCCTTTAAATCCTGTACCTCTTCCGTCTACACACGCAATAATATATCCTTTTTCTGCAAGCATTTGATACCAATAATCGTTGGAACCCATCCATCTATTGGATACTTGCTGAGAGCCTGGCCCAGAATATTGAAACATAAATAATGGATATTCTTTATTAGGATCAAAATTCTTTGGCTTAATCATCCACATGTTTAATTCGTTCCCATTGATGTTGATAGTAGAAAATTCTTTAGGAGAAATCTCATAAGACGACATTTTTTTAAGCAATGCATCGTTATTTACAATCTCTTTTAATTCTTTTCCTGTTTTACTATCATTTAGAGTATATCGTGTAGGTAAAGAAGCACTCGAAAATGAATTGATATAGTAGCTAAAATCTGCACTAAAAGTAGCATTATTAGTACCTTCTTCACTAGAAAGCCTTTCTTTATCTTTTCCATTCAATTTAATAGCATATACATCTCTATTGATAGATCCATTTTCTACCGATTGGTAAAATATGCGATTTGACTTCTCGTCATACCCATAATAATTGGTTACTTCCCAAGTACCTTTGGTTACTTGGTTTTGAAGTTTTCCATTTTTATTATAATGAAAAATATGGTTGTAACCATCTTTTTCACTTGTCCAGATAAAGCTATTGTCATCTAAAAAAGTAAGATTATCGGTTACGTCTATATATGCCTTGTCGGTTTCATGAAGCACTACTTCAGCCCCTTTATTTACATTGTAGAAATAAAGCTTCATATCGTTCTGATGGCGATTAAGCACTTGTGCACTTAATACATCTTCGTCATTAGTCCACTCAATTCTTGGAATATAATAAGCATTGTTTAGGTTAACTTCTTTAGTTTCTTCAGAAGCTACATTGTACGTATGTAAACTTACCTTTGAGTTATTTTCTCCAGCTTTTGGGTACTTAAAAACCTGTTGTGTTGGATATAATTTATCTCCATAAACATCCATAGAAAATTCTGGAACTTCACTTTCATCAAAACGGATATACGCTAGGTAAGTCCCTGTTTTATTCCAATCGAAAGCTCTTACAAAAGCAAATTCTTCTTCATAAACCCAATCGGTAACTCCATTGATGATTTTATTTTTCTTCCCATCGGTTGTTACTTGTACTGTATTTCCTTTTTCTAAATCTTTTATGTAGATGTTATTTTCAAATACAAAAGCAACTTTAGAACCGTCTGGAGAAAAAGTAGGTTCTTGAATTTTATTTTCTGAAATTAATTCTAAATCCTTTGAAGCAATAGTATACACATAATACTTTCCTAATTTAGATCTCCTGAAAACTGATTCTACATCGGTTGCCAAAATTAACTTCGACTCATCCTTACTAAATGTATACGACGAAAAGTAGTTGATATTTGGTAAGTCCGAAGAAGTAACTATGGTTTCAACTTTTTCTAAAGTTTTATAATTGTATTTATCGATGGCGGCACTTTTTGAGCTCCTATCGAAGTTCAAAACTGTGTATTGTGTACCATTTTTCATGGAATGTAGTACATCCATTCCTTCAGTGCGAAAGGCACCTCCCCATATTTCTTCTAAAGTAATTTTCTGATTTTGAGCAGTTGTGAGGGAAACTAGACCTACAAAAAGTAGGAGCAACGTATAATGTCTCTTCATTAATTGTTATGTATTGATTAAAAAACCGTCAAGTTTACTAAAAATTTCACAGATACCGTAACTTTTAGCGTTAAACCTTCCCTTTATCGCTATCCTTTCTTACGGAAATGCCCTCTTTGTTATATCAAACAATCAGAATTCTAAATTATTATTGATAAAGCTCACAAATAAGACCGCTCTAAAGAGATTCATTATCTTTGCTTTTTATAATTAAACTTACAAATGGCAGAACCTGTAAACGGATTTTCAAAGCTTACTAAAAATCAAAAGATTGAGTGGTTAGCAAAAAATCATTTTATAAATAAAGAAGAAGGCGTAAAAACCTTGGAACAATATTGGAATAAAGATGCTAAACTACAAGCATTACATGATGAATTTATAGAAAATACTATTTCAAATTTTTACCTTCCTCTGGGAATCGCTCCTAATTTTTTAATCAATCAAAAATACCATACAATTCCAATGGCTATTGAGGAAAGCTCGGTAGTAGCAGCCGCTGGAAAAGCTGCTAAATATTGGCAACAACGTGGTGGTTTTAAAACTAAAATTCTAGGGACAGAAAAAATAGGTCAGGTTCATTTTATGTACCACGGAGACGCTTCTAAATTAAAAAGTTTTTTTACTGAAGTTGAACCTAAACTATATAAAGCCACTGAAACTATTACCGAGAATATGCGCAAGCGAGGTGGCGGTATTTCTACAATAGAACTAAAAAACAAAACAAGTCAATTAGACAATTACTACCAACTCCACTGTACTTTTGAAACGTTGGATGCCATGGGAGCAAACTTTATTAACTCCTGTTTAGAAGCAATTGCTAAAACTTTTAGCGCAGAAGCTCATCAAAACTCTTTGTTTTCTCCTGAAGAAAAAAACATAGAAATTGTAATGAGTATTCTTTCAAATTATGTTCCAAATTGTGTTGTAAAAGCTGAAGTATCCTGTAAAATTGAAGAACTAAACGAAGACAAAAACCTGAATCCGCAAGAGTTTGCCGATAAATTTGTACGCGCAGTAGCCATTGCAAATGCAGAACCTCACCGAGCAGTAACTCATAATAAAGGAATTATGAATGGGGTAGACGCAGTGGTTTTGGCAACTGGAAACGATTTTCGAGCTATTGAAGCTGGTGCACATGCGTATGCTTCAAAATCTGGAAGCTATAAAAGTCTAACTCATGCCGAAATTAAAGATGGAATTTTTAAATTTTGGATTGAAATTCCATTAGCACTAGGGACTGTTGGCGGACTCACAAGCTTACATCCTTTGGTTAAATTATCATTAGAAATTCTAGACAAACCGTCTGCCAGAGCGTTAATGCAAATTATTGCTGTAGCAGGATTGGCCCAAAACTTTGCTGCCGTACGTTCTTTAATTACAGACGGAATTCAAAAAGGACACATGAAAATGCACCTAATGAATATTTTAAATCAGCTTGGAGCAACTGCAGAAGAAAAAGCATACTTTGTTGATTTTTATAAAAATAAAACCATTACGCACAGCAATGTAATTAAAGAGTTTAACGACTTAAAAGCTAAAAATGTCTAGTTACCATAGCAACGGAAAATTATTAATAACTGGAGAATATACTGTTTTAGATGGCGCTTTGAGCTTGGCGCTCCCTGCAAAATTTGGGCAATCACTATCTATTACAGAAAATTCTTCTGATAAAATATCTTGGAAAGCGATCAACAATGAAGGCAATATTTGGTTTACGGCAAATTACAATTTAAACGATATTGAAATTGACGCTGAACCCTCCATAATTGAAACCGACAATGAAGGAGCTGCAAAAACATTGCTTACTATTTTAAAAGAAGCCAAAAAATTAAATCCTCATTTTTTAATAAACTCAAATGGAATTGAAGCAACTACAATTTTAGAATTCCCAGAAAACTGGGGCTTAGGCTCTTCTTCAACACTTATAAATAATGTGGCATCTTGGGCTAAAATAAATGCCTTTGATTTACTATGGAATAGTTTTTCTGGTAGCGGTTATGATATTGCTTGTGCGCAGAATAATTCGGCAATTACTTATCAACTAAAAAATAAAGAACCTTTTATTGATAAGGTAAATTTCAATCCTATTTTTAAAGATCAACTTTTCTTTATTCATCTAAATAAAAAACAAAATAGTAGAGAAGGAATTAAACGCTACCAAAAAATAGCTCCTTCAGCAGAAAAAAAAGAAGCCATTAAAAAAATCAATTCTCTTACTTCTAAAGTTCTAAAGACAACTGCTTTAAATGCTTTTGAAACTATTATAGAGGAGCACGAAGATATTATCGCTTCGCTTATACAATTAAAACCCGTAAAAGAACACTTTTTTAAGGACTTTAAAGGAAGTATTAAAAGTCTCGGAGCATGGGGTGGAGATTTTATATTAGCAACAGGAGAACAAACTTATGTTACTTCTTACTTTTCCGTAAAAGGCTACAATACTATTCTTACATATCAAGAAATGATTGCATAAAAAAAGCTTCCTTTTCAGGAAGCTTTTTTATACTATTTTATAATTAGCTTAATAAATATCAGCTCTTTCATCTTCAATTTCTGCAGCATCCTTAAGTGCGTTATACGCTGCAATAGTAGCTCTATTTCTATTAAGAGTTTTTTGTGTATTAGAGTAAGTAGCATAGTTCTCTAAAGAAGGTGCTATCTCTTTCTTTGTTACAGATACCATAAACACTCCATTTTCACCTTCAATTAAATTTGAAGTATCTCCTTCTGAAAGCGCCATTGCAACTCCTACAACTTTAGGCTCTCTTCCAGCACCAGAAATTGTTGGTGTTTTCATGCTAAGTCCAGCAGCAGCAGTAACATTAACATTATTAGTTTTTGCTAATTCGTCAATCGACTTACCAGCATTATCCTTCATAATAATAGCAGCTTTCTTTTGCTTTCTTAAAATAGGCAATACAGTTGCAGAAGCATCTTTAGCAGTTGCTAAACCTTCTTTTCTTTTTCCTGTTAATTGAGCTATTGCATATCCGTTAGGCGTATTAAAACGCTTAACATCTCCTACTTCAGTCTCTTCATTAAAAGCCCACTGAACCATCCCACGTTGGTTTCCTATTCCTGGGATATTTTCGTCTAAAGCTTTTATTTTATTAACTGGACGTACATTGTAATTTGAAGCCTTTGCCACTTCTTGGAAGTCTCCATCAACGGCTGCCATTTCAAATTTTGTAGTCTCTGTATAAAGGTTGCTTATTGTTTTTTCTGACGGCTCAATCTCTCTAGCAACAGTTGCCAATTGTACAACATTATACTTATCATCAATTTTAATAACATGGAAACCAAAGTCAGTTTCTACTAAACCTATTGAACCAATTTTGTTATCAAAAATATAATCATTGAACTGAGGTACCATTTGCCCTTCAGGAATATTATCATAAGTTCCACCACTATTTGCAGATCCAGGATCTTCAGAATTTTCTTTTGCTAAAGTTGCAAAATCATCTGGTTTAGCTTTTGCTTTAGCCAACAATTCTTCTGCTTTTGCTTTAGCTTCTTCTTTTGTTCTAGATTCTTTTGGCTGTGCCTGAGAACCATCATAAGAAATAAGAATGTGACTTGCTTTTACAGATCCTCCTTCTTTATTAGCAACTTTTCTAGTTATTTTAAAATAGTTACCATCTTTATAAGGACCATAAACGCTTCCAACAGGAAGGTTATAAAGCGTATCTGCTAATGCAGCTGGCAAGTCTTTTTTAGTTACGTATGTAGAATCGTATTTAATGTCAGAATTTCTAGTTACAAAATCTTGAACATTTGTAGTTGTTTTAAAACCAGCTACAGTCTCGTCACTTTTAGTCGCTTCGTTATAAACAACGCTGTTTTCTAAAAGTTTAGAAAGTTCTGTTTTTACTTCGTTGATATCGTCTTCAGAAGCACTCTCTTCAAAATAAACATAACGAATATCTCTAGAAGCATCTTGTTTAAATTCTTTTTTATGCTCTTTAACGTAAGATTCAATCTCACTATTTGAAACATTAACCGTACTATCTGCAATAGCTGTATAAGGTATTTTTACATACTTAACGTCTACTTTATCTGACTCTAAATGATATGCTAATTCTCCTTCTTTCAAAGTAGCGCCAACACCTGCTTTAATTAAATTAAAATACGATTGCTCTTTTGAAGCATTAATCAATGCATCTTCTTGCATTTGCCACTGCTGATATCCAGCTGGGTTATTTGCCTTTAAATCTGCAATAAACTCAATAAATTTACCTTCATCAAAAACACCGGCTTCATTTTGAAAAGTAGGATCTTGAGCAAAAGCAGGATTTGCTTTAACAACTTCTAAAATCTGATCTTTTTCAATATTAATTCCTAAGTCTTCATATTGTTGCTCTAGAACAATCCCTCTAACCTCTTGATTCCATACTTGATTTACAACTTGAACAGTGGTAGCATTTGCACCATATCTTCTGGAAGCATTTTCTACTTTATACGCAAACTCTTGTCGCGATATACTTTCTCCATTTACCTCTCCAACAGTTGTTTTTCCAGTCCCAGAATCTTTACCAAAAACACCGGAAATAACAAATGCAAATAAAGCCAAACCTATCACTAATATTAAGAATAGTGAGCGACTTCTAATTTTTTCTAGAATTGCCATTTATCAATACAATTTATTAAATTAATGTGGGCGAAAATACCACTTTTTTGGAATAATAAAAACCTGAAGATGTAATTATTGAGGTTTTTATTAAATATCTTTAAAATTAAACATCCATCCTTTAAAAGTTGAACGATATTTTATGATATTTCAAAGAAATACTACGTTTACACAATTAAAACATAACATTATACTTAAAGTCTTTATAGAAACTATTACTCGGCTTTCAAAATTTTAAGAGAAACCAAATCAATTTTAGTATTGCTAACTTCTAAAATAGTAAATTGATAATCTTCCACAACCACCACTTCATTCTTAGAAGGAATCTCCCCTATATTACTAACTATAAGTCCTCCAAGCGTTTCATAATTTTCTCCCTCTGGTAGATTCAATTTATATTCTTCATTAATATAATCCACTTCCAATCTTGCAGAAAACTTAAACTCATTGCTACTTACCTGCTCTTCTGTAAGAGCAACACTATCATGCTCATCTTCTATTTCTCCAAATAACTCTTCTACAATATCTTCTACTGTCATTATCCCAGAAGTACCTCCATATTCATCTAAAACAACAGCTATACTTTTACGCTTTTTTGTAAGCAATTCTAAAACGTCGCTAATTAACATAGTCTCTGGAACGTACTCCACAGGCATCATCACTGCTTTTATGTTTGCTGGCTTTTTAAACAAATCAAAAGAATGCACATAACCAATTATGTCGTCTATAGTATCTTTGTACACTAAAATTTTAGAATAACCAGTTTCTGTAAAAATTTTACTTATTCCCTTCGGAAGTTCCTCTACTTCAACTGCTGTAATTTCGGTTCGAGGAATCATTACTTCACGAGCTTTAACTTCGGCAAATTCTAGTGCATTTTGAAAGAGTTGAATTTCAGAATCTAAATCGTCTTCTTCATTGGCAGCCTCCATTTGTTCGGAAATATAATCTCCCAATTCAACTTTACTAAAAGCTAGTTGCACTTCATCTCCATCAGTTTTAAAAAATACTTTTAACACTAAATCAGAAATCCAGATTATAAATGAAGATATAAAAGAAAAAAGCATGTAAAAAACATACGCCGGAATAGCGAATATCTTTAGCAAGCTATTTGCATAGATTTGAAAAAAAACTTTCGGTAAAAATTCAGCGGTTATTAATATTACCAGAGTTGAAATAATAGTTTGCACCAAAATAACATCAAAAGGAGGACTCTCAATTCCAGCAAAAGCAGGATATAGATGATCTATTATAAGGTCTCCCATAAAAATACCATACACAACCAAGGCTATGTTATTCCCAACCAACATTGTTGCAATAAATTTGGAGGGTTTTTTGGTAAGTTTAGTAAGCACTTTAGCAAGAATCCCTTCTTGCTTTTTCTCTATTTCTATATGAATTTTATTAGAAGACACATAAGCAATCTCCATTCCAGAAAAGAATGCAGAGAGTAAAAGTGATACAATTATTATGACGATGTCTTGCATCTATTTTTTATTTTGCCTGTCGCTAAACCTTTTTCGGTAATACCTTCTAAAGAAAAACATTCCTATAGATATTATTGCGAAAAACAGCATAATATAAGCTCGTGTTCTATCTGTAGACCAAACGCGAACTAATTCTACTATTGCAACAATAGCAACTACAAGATAAGCAATCTCAAAAATTTTAAAATACTTCATATATAGGTAAGAAAATAAATTCTATTAATCAAATGTAAAGAAAAGTTATAAATAAGCGAATTTTTTATTCACTTAGATAAATTTATGAACAATTAGAAAATGTTTAAAAGGATATTTTTTACTGAAGAAAAGTATTATTCAGTTTCCGTTTGAGCATCGTCTTTTACTACTGCACTTCCTGAATTTTCATGAGAACTTACCACTGTAAACTCTTTATTAAAATCTATTCCAACCCCTTTCATATTAAGATCTGGACTCGTAAAGACATAATCTCCTTCTGTAAATATCCATTGATTATTTTGATCCCAATATAGTTGCGGAGCGTTTAGACGTTTCCCGTCATAGGTTTCAAGAATTACATTTCCCTGCATGTCAATTAATTTAGTATTTAAATAAATAATACCATAGTTAGCAGAAACTGTACTTTTTTGATTATCCTCATCATAGAAATCTACATGCACTCCTTTTGGAAATTCTCGATAAGGAAAAGGCTGGTTGCTATAATCCTCATAAACAGGACCACTTACAACCGCGGTTAATTTTGTAGAATCGGTGTACTTTAAAACAAAATTTTCAGCAACACCAACGGGAGTTTTGTTAAGTGCATTCATTTTTTGCACTTCTTTCAAATTACTCTCACATGAAAAAAACATTGTCACAGCAATAACTGTGACAATGTTCATTAATATATATTTTAATCTAAATTTCATTTTATAAGCTAGGAACTTTTACGCTTCCTCCAACCCAACAGTTAAATTGAATTGTTTTTCCAGCCATACCAGAGCTAAAAATATCTTGTTTACTTGGCGCTCTACCTGCATAACTTGAAGCAGCTTGAGCAGACTTACTTTTTAATGATGGATCTACTTGACCAGCTTTTCTTGCCATGTCTGCAGCTTTCCAATAAATTGCTCTTTTCTCAAATGTTGTACTTCCACAATCGTTAGCACTGTTTGCGTATAAACTAGCAATAATTAAGTAAGGAGTTCCGTTTGCAGGATTTAAATCCAACGCTTGTTGCGCATAGGTTCTAGAAGTAGACTTCTGACCTCTTTTTGCAGCTTTGCTAGACATATTAGTTAACTTCTTAGCTTTTTTGATTGGATCCTTCTCTAAACTAATAGACTGTTTGAAAAAATCTGATGCTTTAGAACTGTTTCCTTGCTCTTCGTATAAAGATCCTAAGAAATATTTAGATTGAGCAGATGGCTCTAATTTATCTAATGCTTCCACTAACTTTACAAACATTGGATCTCCAGTACAACCCTTATCATCCATTCTTCCTGCAGCACTCTTTAACCATGCAGCATCGGTTTTATGAGCCTCAAAGTTTTTCTGATAAAGAGGAATTAAGTTATCACAATCTGCTAATTTACCTAATTTAGCATCTACACTACCGCTAATTTTCTCATAGTTTTCACCATTCTGTCTTGCAGCAGCCAAAATTTTAGTCTCTTTACTTGTAAGAGTCCCTGCATCTTCTTTAGGAACATACTTAACGATAGTCTCTCCAAGCTCTTGATTTTCTTCAGCAATTTTTCCTGTTACATCGTCATAAGTATCAAAAACCTCTTGAAGGTCTTTTTTACCCGCAGCATTCAAGTCTACTAAAGTTGAGAAATACAAGTATAATGCTTTTGGATTTTTAAATCCATCTCTATCTTCTTTGTATGCTTTGTCTAATAAATTAAAGATTTCCTCATCAGAACCTAATTTCTGATCGTTCATCAATAAAGCTGCATCAATATTAGCATTGGTAACCGTGAATTTTTTAGGAAAATACTCAGGTCCTTTTTTATATACATCGGCAAGCATTTTAATATAAGTATCTTTATTTGCTGGATCCGATTTAATTTTATTTTTTAAAATTAGCTCTCCGTAAACAAAAGTAGCATAGTGTAATTTAGGACAATTCTCATAAACCATTTTCCAAGGTTCATATGCTGCTTCATAGTTTTTCACTTTCGCATGTTGGGCGAATATGGACAAATTCTGCGGACATTCTGGGTTTTGTGCTTGCCCAAATGTTACAAAAGCAATCCCCAAAACACCAACCAATATTGAAATCTTCTTTTTCATTTATTTAATTTTATGGTTAACGTATAATTCTTATCTAATTAAATTTTTTCTAAACCATTTGTCGTTAAGTGACAAACTTATAAAAACATTGAAATAATTCTCTTCTACTCTTCCTAAATAAGTGCTTCCTCTCTTTCCGAATTCAACACCTATGTTAGCGTTAGAGAAACCATTCATTGGTAAACCTAAACCAAAAGACATGCCAAAGTCGTGTACAGGCACATTATTTACAAGCAAGCCCGTTTTTTCATTTTTCACCCCCACTCTATAAGTTACTCTTTTCCAATAATTTGTAAAAGAATCATAGTCTGGCGTCCAAAATGCTCCTGCTGAAAATCTTTCTCCATCTTCATACCCTCCATTAACTGGATTTACAAAATCGTTCTTAAACTCACTACTATTGGTTATTTCATACTCACCTCCAACAAACCATGTGTATTTTTTTCCTACTCCCAAACCAACTGCATAGGATTCTGCCATATGCAAATATGTTGAATTAAGCCCGACTGCTGCTAAATCTACATTTTCAGTAACTCTAGGAACCTCAATTCCTGTTGAGTTTGCAACCAAAGTAGAGATTGATCTAGAATTACTAGAAGTAATCTTGGTTGCTGGCTTATATAACACAGACGACTGTAAATGTAACTTATTTGTTAATTCAGCGTCGTAATTTAATGAAAAATTAAAATCAAATCCACTATATTCTGATTCATTTTGAACTCTTGTACCATATTGAATGCCTTCTACATACCTAATCGACTCATTCTTAACTGTTCCGAAATTAAAATTTGCTTTAGCTCCAAGACTAAAATTATTCAAGAAATTTATTCCGTAGGCAAAAAAAGCTTTATTAATCCCTCCACTTCCTGAATATTTATCTAATTGTGCTGGCGAAATATCCTCATTAAGCGACTGCACACGGTAACCTACAGAAGTATATGGCACTAAACCAAAACTCATTCCCATATTATTTCCCAAAGGAACTCCAACAGCAAGGTAATCAAAAGTTACATCTGAAGCATCTTGACTTTCCTCCTCCGTTTTTAATTTTAAAGAATGATAGCCACCACCAACAGTAAACGTTGTTAACTTAAGCTTTCCTAAAGAGGCAGGGTTATTAAGGTTTAAGTGAATACTATCTGTATAAACACTAATACCACCCATCGATCTATTTTCAACCAATCCTTTAAAACGTTGGTCTCCTGTACCGTAAAAAGAATAAGGCGACACACTTCCTTCCTGCGCAAAACTATAACTACATATAAACAATATAGCTACAATAAAAATCTGTTTAATCATTAGTGTTTGTTGAGTTCTAAAATATAATTAACTCCCTCCATGAGGAAATTCGGATGGGCAAATATGCTACTTTTTAATCTTTTAGACAAAAAATGACTATCCCCACCTGTTAAAATAACTGTTAAATCTTTAAATTTTCTTTGATATTGTAGGATTGTAGCTTCAATTTCGTTGACAGTTCCATTTATAACTCCAGAAATCATACAAGTCTCTGTTGAGTTACCAATGAAATTTTCTAGCCCGAAAGAATCTATTAACGGAAGCTTTGCTGTAAATGCATGCATTGCTTTGTAACGCATTCTAATTCCTGGAGAAATTGCCCCTCCTTTATAAACTCCCTTTTCATCTAAAAAATCATACGTAATACAAGTACCCGCATCTATTACTAAACAATTCTTTTGTGGATATGCATAAAAAGCTGCGGCTACCAATGCAATTCTGTCTACGCCTAAAGTATTTGGTGTAGCATATTCATTTTTAAATGGTAGCTTAGAATTTTTATTTAATATTAAAACAGGAGCAAACACAGAGAGTCCTTCTATATATGCATCCGACAATTTCCCCACTGAAGAAACCATTATTTTAGCTATTGAAGGATGGTTTTCAAAAATATTTGAAATTTTTTTCAAAAAATCCGACTCTACTGTTTGAGCAACCTCTACAACCTTATCTGCTTTGAATACAGCCACTTTGATAAAGGAATTCCCAACGTCTATGATTAAATTCATTCTAAAATATTAAGATTGTAAATTTACAAAACCATTTTTCTCAAAAAATATTTTGCAGATATTAAATTTGCATCTATATTTGCACCCGCAATCAAGCAATGGACATCTTGGTTCTGTCGAAAGATAAGACAAAGAAAAAATTAAAGATTGTTAACTGGTGCCTTAGCTCAGTTGGTAGAGCAAAGGACTGAAAATCCTTGTGTCCCTGGTTCGATTCCTGGAGGCACCACCACTAAAAGCCCGATTCCTTTTGGATATCGGGTTTTTTGGTTTTTAAGGTTTTCCTGGATCATAAATCATGGATCATTCCTAAAAGTGGATCAAGTCAAAAAGTTGTGTTTATGCAAATCTGAATAAGAAAAATCATAAAATATATGTTTTTATAATCCAGAAGTAATTTTATTCCGTATGTATACTAATCATTACATAGTAGTAGGTATTAGTTTAGGGAAAAACACCGTTCATTAATTTGGACGGTGTTTTTGTATATAAAAAAGTTAACTCTTTAAGCTTAACCTGTTCGTTTAACCCCTTCGATTCTTAACATTATCCCACTAAAACAGCAAATTATGGATTAAAAATATTAATGTCCGAGTAAAAATACAAGACCGCTTCGCTATAAGAAAAAAGACCAAATCTCAACGTTCAAAAAAATAAGTAGTACACTACTCCCCATCTGTAAGACAGTTTAAATATATATCTAATTATTTATGATGCTATTCTTTTTGTATTATAAATTTGATCAGGTGGTACTTTTCCTATTTCAGTATGCCTTCTTTTGGTGTTATAGAATTCAATATATTCCGTGACCATTTGATAGAGATCTAGACCTCCGTTTGGTGGGTTTAGATAGATCTTTTCATATTTAAGAGACTTCCAGAAGCGCTCAATAAAAATGTTATCCAAAGCTCTTCCTTTGCTGTCCATAGATATTTGAATATCATGTTCTTTAAGCACTTCAATATATTCGGAGCTGGTATATTGTGACCCTTGATCGGAGTTATGGATCTCCGTATTGCCATATTGAGCGATAGTGTCTCTAAGAAGCTCGATACACCACTGTTTGTCCATTGAGTTTGAAATACTCCAATTAAGTATTTTTCTACTATATACATCAATGATAGCATTCATATACATAAAGCCACGGAACATAGGAATATAGGTGATGTCAGTCTGCCATACTTGGTTAGGGCGGTCTATTACTAAGCCCTTCAAGAGATAAGGGTACTTATAGTTTTTAGGATCCCTGATGGTGGTTTTAGGTTTTCTATATATGGTCTGTAATCCCATAATTTTATACAGCCGTCTTATTCTTTTCACATTTACGTGGTAGCCAAGATCAAGGATGAGATAATCAGTCATCCGTTCGACTCCATAATAGGGGTGTTCCAGGAACTGCGCATCTATTGCCTTCATCAGTTCTAAATTCAATGGACTCTCACTTTTAGGCTTATAATACAGACCAGAGCGATGAATGTTAAGGATTTTACATTGTTGTGCAAGACTCAGCCTTGGATGAGATTTTACTACCTTTTGTCTTCTTTCAGTAGTACTCATTTGCCCAAGACTTTCTTTAAAAAATCATTCTCAACTTGTAATTGACCGATCTTACTATAAAGCGGTGCGGTATCCACAGCTGGAGTATCTTTTTCTGATTTGGACTCGAAAGCAAGTTCTGCGTTTTTTAAAAACTCTCGCTTCCAATTGGATATTTGGGCTGGATGCAATTCAAATTTGGCAGCAAGTTCAGGTATACTTGTCTGCTCTTTTATCGCTTCAATGGCTACTTTGGCCTTAAAGGATGCGCTGAATTTTCTTCTTGATGTTTTCATATTGACAGGGTTAAAATTACAACTTAATTTCCTGTCCTAAATTTTGGGAGTATTATATTAATCCCCAGTTCTTTACAAACTTCTTCTAAACGACTTTTGTGTTGTTTAGTTTCTTCTAAATGTACCTCAAAAGCCTCTTTTAACATTTCATCAGAAGTCTCTTTAGCCATTTTTGGTAGCGCCTCTATTAATTGAGATTCGGCACTATATAAATCTTTTAATTGGTGTTCAAATAAATCTTTTAGTGATTGCATAATTATTGATTTTAAATTAATAATATCATTAAAATTAGTTGCAAAAAACTTCATTTATTACTCCAATTGAATTAAAAAATACCGCTTTTAATTAGCTAAATTATTGTTATTTCATATAGATTTTTTATTAACTCATTCAATTGGTTTTTAAATACTTAATAAAATATTTTTAATAAATTATGATCTATTATAAAATTATAGTTAAGTAAAAATTAAAATATTCATATTATGAAATATCCCAGAAAATTTGAAAAAGAAATTATAACAAAACAGCCTGGTATTCAATCCAAAATGAAAACTAAGCCAGTTATTATTCGTGAAAATTACATTGGTTCTAAAAAGCTTAAAGGAAAAGTAGCACTTATTACGGGTGGAGATAGTGGTATTGGACAGAGTTGTGCAATCCATTTTGCCATAGAAGGAGCCCATATAGCTATTATATATTTAAATGAAAGTGAGGATGCCATGGATACAAAAAAGCAAATAGAGAAAGAAGGTGCAAAGTGTATTTTAATACAAGGAGATATTAAAGACGCTAGCTTCTGTAGAAACGCAATACAAGAAACCGTTGATAAATTAGGAGGGATAAATATTTTAGTTAATAACGCTGCTATGCAATTTCAAGAAGATAGTTTAAAGGATATAGACTTTGAGAATATGAAAACAACTTATGATATAATACTCCCCAAATTTAGGACAGGAAATTAAGTTGTAATTTTAACCCTGTCAATATGAAAACATCAAGAAGAAAATTCAGCGCATCCTTTAAGGCCAAAGTAGCCATTGAAGCGA
>NZ_JBSXNL010000049.1:0-99557 GCF_056857615.1 Galbibacter sp. L-19 | reverse complement strand
GGGCTCACCTCTTCCCATTCCGAACAGAGCAGTTAAGCCCGCCAGCGCCGATGGTACTACGTTTTCGTGGGAGAGTAGGTCGCCGCCTTCTTTAGAATCCTCATCATTTATTTGATGGGGATTTTTTTTTTGCCTTTTTTTTAAGGAAATACATTGGAAATTGAAAGATTGAAGGATTGAAAGATTGAAGGATTGAAAGATTGAAGGATTTTATCACTTTGCCACTTTGAAAAAAACCGTCTACCGTCTACCGCCTAATGCTTACTGCATATAGCTTCTTTGAACCTTTGAGCCTTAGCTTCTTTGAGTTAAAAAGTTATGGTGTTATGGAGTTACGATGTTACAAAGAAAAAACTGCCTACCGCCTATCGCCTACCGCATAATGCTTACTGCCCTTTGCTTCTTTGATGGATTGAAGAAGTCGGAAATTGGAAGACAGAATGCAGTGTTCAGTAAGCGTACATTTTCAATCAAGAGTCAGGAATCAAGAGTCAGGAATGCAAAAAAAATGTATTCTTATTCTTTTGAAAATCTTGTAAACTACAAACCATAAACAATAAACCAAAAACCTACTGCTTATTTAAAGATTGAAGAAAAAAACTGCCTACCGCCTATAGCCTAATGCTTACTGCTCTTTGCATCTTTGAACCTTTGCCACTTTGAGTTAAAAAGTTATGGTGTTATGGAGTTATGATGTTACAAAGAAAAACTGCCTAAATCCTACATCCTACTGAATACATCAACTCCCGACTTCAGACTTCGGTTTTCTTTTTTCATTTCCACTTTACAAATTTATAACTTTGTCCCTCTGCATCTTTGAACCTTTGCCTCTTTGATCCAAGAAACTGCTTACTGCATATAGCTTAAAGCATAAAGCCGTTCTGCTCCCCACTAACCCTAAAACATCAGACAATCTATCAAGCTTTTATCAAATCTGAGGATATTATCCTACTTTTGAACTATGAAACAGTCTGCTAAAGAAGAATATTGGAATGTGCTTACGCATGGGGTAGGAGCTTTATTAAGTGTTGTCGGGTTGATGCTATTAATTTTTTATAATAGTAATAAAACAAGCTATGCTACTTTAAGTATTTGGATATATGGACTTTCTGCATTTTTATTGTTTTCAATTTCCACGATATATCATTATGTAAAGTCTGTTGAAACTAAAAATTTACTTCGCAAATTTGACCATATAAGTATTTACTTTTTAATAGCAGGTACTTATACTCCCATCTGCTTAATTCCGCTTGCAAATGGTATTGGTTGGTATTTCTTTTGGATTGTTTGGGGAATTACAGCTATTGGAATTATTTTAAAATTGTTTTTTACCGGTAGGTTTGAAGGCTTGTCGCTATTACTATACTTAGCAATGGGATGGCTTATTGTTTTTGATTTTAAAAACCTAATGGAGGTTTTGTCTAAAAATCAGTTATTGCTATTGATGTTGGGAGGTGTATTTTATACGGTAGGAGTTGTTTTCTATGCAATCAAGAAAATTCCATTTCATCATGTAATTTGGCATTTGTTTGTTTTAGCGGGGGCTATAGCTCACTTTTTTATGATATTGGACGTTATTAGAGCTTATTAAAATTTTGAAAGCAGATTATGCCTTAATAAAATCTTCGAACTCGTAATAGAATTCTTCAAATTTTATCATGGTGTCATTTAGGAAAACCATTGTTTCTTGCCAAGTATTTTTGTTATGAATATTCACGCCGTCTTTTTCTATATAGATTCTAGAAATTTCTTTTCCGTTTTCTAAAAAATAAATGTCTTCATAAATAATATTAGGCAGGTAGTTTTCTTTTAGTACTGCTTTTAAAGATTCTAGTTTTTCATAATATTTAATTCTGTTTTCAAGATTTGAGTCTTCAATATCCAGAGTTACCAATGCCTTTTTGGTAGTAAAATCGAATTTAAAGGAGAAGTCCTTTATTTTGGTATTGTATAAAACCCACTTTCTAGGAAATGATTTACCAAATGAAATCCAAAATTCTTTTCGTAATGCTTTAGATTCTTCTCTACTGAACATATTTTTTTATATATAAAGGCAAAAATATTTCAATTCTTGTAAAAGAGAATGTTAATATGGTTTTTTATTCATGATTTTATGTTTAATTTCACAACCCTTCTTTTTTATTAAAAATAAGGTACGTACACGCTTTAGAATTTTATAAATATTTATTTTCAAAAAGCTTAATTATTAACCCCTAAAAATACCGACTAGATTTGAAACGTAGAGATTTTGTAGTAAAGAGTAGTGCAGCAGTTGCAGCTACAACAGTTTTTGGAACACTTTCTGCCAATACATACAATTTTGATAAACCTATACAAATAGCTGTAATAGGCACAGGAGATAGAGGGAGTGGTTTAATTCCTTTTTTAAATGAAATTGATGGAGTAACTGTTGCAGCTTGCTGTGATGTTCTTCCTTTTAGGTTAGAAAATGGATTAAGACGTGCAGGGAAACAAGCTAAATCATATACAGATTATAAAGAATTATTAGCTAATAAAGATATTGATGCAGTACTTGTATCAACTCCTTTTGCTACGCATGGTAAAATAGCAATGGATGCCTTAAAAGCAGGAAAGCATGTTTACTGTGAGAAGACAATGACACGGGGTTACAAAGAAATAAAAGAGTTTATTGATCTAGCTGAAAGTTCTGGGAAAATTGTTCAAACAGGACATCAATACCATAGTTCTAGGCTTTATGTTGAAGTTGTAAAAATGATTGAAGAAGGAAAAGTAGGGAATATAACTGCTTTTGAAAGTCAATGGAATCGTAATTGGGATTGGAGAAGAGCAGTGCCAGACCCATCGCTTGAGCGTGCTATTAATTGGCGTATGTACGAAGAATATTCTGGTGGCTTGGTGGCTGAGCTATGTTCGCATCAAATAGATTTTGCAAACTGGGTAACTAAATCTACTCCAGAGCGTGTTATGGGAATGGGTGGTATTGATTATTGGAAAGATGGACGAGAAACTTATGATAATGTGCATTTAATGTACGAATATCCTAAAGGAGTAAAAGCTACTTTTACTTGCTTAACATCTAATGCTAAAGACGATTACCAGATTAAAGTTATAGGAGATAAAGGAACCATAATTTTAGATTATACTCAGGCTTGGTTTTATCCTGAGGGACAGTATGATAATGCTAAAAAGGTTGTTGGAGATGTGGATGGAGTTTCTGGTGCCACCATTACAACAGGTTGGGAAGAAGGAAAAGGAATTCCTTTAAATATTCATCATGCAGATCCAAGTAAGCAAGCTTTAATGGATTTTAGAGATAGTATTTTGACTAATAAACAACCAATTTCTAATGTTGTAACTGGAGGGAATACTGCTATTGCTGTACAAATGGGGATAGATGCAATGCATCAGAATAAAATTGTTCATTGGGATGATGTATCCTTATCTTAAATGAGATTGATAATATTTTTTACTCGATAATCGAGATTTGAATATTCTAAAGCCTGCTTCAAGGTAGTTTATTGATCCCTACAAATCATGAATTGAATTATGGTTTGTAGGGATTTATATTTTATTATTAATGTCCGAGTAAAAATACAAGACCGCTTCGCTATAAGAAAAAAGAACAAAGACTAAATTTTAACTATCTTAAAATATGTAGTTTTAAAAAGCAACATTACTAAAAACTCTTTTTTTATTCATTTTTAGGAATAGCAAGGGTCTATCTTGAAAACCTCATTTTGAACCTTGATATAAGTGTAGCTCAATAAATTCTATTAGCTTTTATCGGACAACAATAATATTTTATATAATTAGTAAAATAGTGTTTGGTAGTATAAAGTTGACTTAGTTTTGTTGAATAATGCACTTATTTTCAAAGCTTAAATATAATACGCAATTATAATTCCTACTAGAATTACAATTAGCTTTCTGAGGTTAAATTTATGACCTTCAGAACTTTCAAATAAAATAACAGTAGAAATATGTAAGAAGATACCAATTACTACAGCAGAAATTTCATGATAATATTGTTGTGCTATTTCAAAATTATTAGCTATAAAGCTTCCTAAAGGTGTCATTAGTGAAAAAAGAATTAAAAAAGAAGCAATTTTGGTAGTACTCATTTGAGCATTTATAAAAAAGGTACTCAGAATAATGGCAATAGGAATTTTATGAATTATAATTCCATAAACCAGCGTATCGTGATCGTGTATGGGAAATCCTTCTAAAATGGCATGAATACTTAAGCTGACAAAAAGGAGCCAAGGGAATTTGTGCATATCATCATGAAGGTGTACATGGCCATGCTCTGCTCCTTTAGAAAAGAATTCTAGAAAAATTTGAAGCAATATTCCAAACATTATAAAAACGCCTGTTTTTTTTGGATTTCCATGGTGATATACTTCAGGAAATAAATTAAAAACAGTGATAGACAATAAAAAAGCACCACTAAAAGCTAATAAAAGCTTGAGACTATCTTTTTCTTTAACTTTAAATAGGGTAACAATTATATAGCCTAAAAGTACTGCTAATATGGGAAGTATGTAGTTTAACATATAAAAAGTCCCGTTTTTGACGGGCATATCTAGTATTTATTATTTAAGACAGCTAAATTAATGTATTTTTGTATTTTAAAGTAGGTATACGATGTCTAATAATTTTAAAATGGTTGCCAAAACCATGTTTGGTTTTGAAGAAATCTTAGAAAAAGAACTCCTTAAACTTGGAGCAATTAACATAGAGAAGGGCGTTAGGAATGTTTCTTTTGAAGGCGATAAGGGTTTTATGTACAAGGCAAATTTATGTTTGCGTACCGCTATTAAAATTCTTAAACCGATTCACAGTTTTAAGGTTAGAGATGAACAAGACTTATACGATAAAATCTATAAAATGGATTGGACAGCGTATATGTCTCATTCCAGCACTTTTGCAATTGATGCAACTGTAAATTCAGAAAAGTTTAATCATTCTTTATTTATTGCTTTAAAAACGAAGGATGCTATTGCAGACAAGTTTAGAAATACGGAAGGGAAGCGTCCAGATGTAGATTTAAAATACCCAGATTTAAGAATTAATATTCATATTCAAAAGGATTTTTGTAATGTTTCATTAGATAGTTCTGGACAATCCTTACACCAGCGTGGTTATAAAACAGCTACTAATATTGCGCCAATTAATGAGGTGTTGGCAGCTGGAATGTTGTTGCTAAGTGGTTGGGATGGGCAATCAGATTTTTTAGACCCGATGTGCGGAAGTGGAACCATTCCTGTGGAAGCAGCAATGATTGCTTGTAATATTCCTGCCAATATTAATAGGCGAGAGTTTTCTTTTGAAAAATGGAGAGATTATGATGAGGATCTTTTTGAAAAAATTGTAGAAAGTAGTTTGAAGAAAACACGCGAATTTCATCATAAAATTTATGGTTTCGATAAAGCGCCATCAGCAGTAATGAAAGCTAAAGATAATGTAAAAAATGCTAATTTATCTGAATATATTTCTATTGAGCAACAAGATTTCTTTGCTTCAGAAAAAAATGTGGAAGGGAAATTGCATATGGTTTTTAACCCGCCATATGGAGAGCGACTTCAAATAGATATGGAAGCTTTTTATGCCGAAATAGGGGATACTTTAAAGCAAAGTTACCCAAATACAGATGCATGGTTTATAACTTCAAATATGGAGGCAATTAAAAATGTAGGACTTCGCCCCTCTAGAAGAATCCGACTTTTTAATGGAAAACTAGAAAGTAAATTATTGAAATACGAGATTTACCAAGGAAGTAAAAAAGCAAAATATAATCCCTCATAGAGGGTTTAATTCCTCAGAAACTGTTCTGAATTTACCAAAGGACTCTGTGTCGAAATAAGTTAAATTTGTTTCCTTTGAATACCTCATGGGCTTGCTCCGAGGTAGTTGATTAATCACGATAATAAAGAATTAATATGAAACCTAAAACAAAAGCTCTAGTATATAATTTAGTAGGATTTATAGGACTATTTTTAATAATACGTTTTAGTCTATTGTACCTACTCCCACAAGTATCTCATATTGTTTTGGTATTGGCTGCTGCAGTTGCTGCCAGCATATTAGCACCAAAATTTGCTGTAGTAGAATTAAATGGAAAGGAACAAATTAAAATGAAATGGATATTCCTAAAAGGCTTTAGAGATATAAATTAATTCTGATCTTTCTCTTCTTTTACTTTCTCTTTTTTCTGAGGCTTATTACTCTTAAAAAGTGGAATTAAATAAGTTAATGTATAGTTATATCCTACACCAAATTTACTTCCATCGGTAACTTTGTTGAAGCCTGGAATGTATAGATTAGGAAACTGATTTGCTTCAGTTTGATTGATAAGGTAGTTTAAACGGACACTTCCACTAAGAAAAATATTTCTTATAAGCTCTACTTTTATCCCTAAAACAATTTCGGTCCATTGCGCATTTAATCCACTATATTCTCCAAGCATATCTCCTCCAGTTAAACCAGAATCTGCTTCATTCCAGAATTGATTAGGCGTATATATTTGGTACTCATTTAAAGTTTGATCAAACGTGCTTAATCCAAAACGAATTCCTAAATTGATAATGTTTTCCATTCCATACCAATTTTCATAGGTATTCCAGTCGAATCCTAATTTTAAATAGCTTCCGCTTGTTGTAAAATTGAAGTTGTCTTCTTGTGTAGTTTTTTCTTCATTCCCTAATTCACCAGCTACATAAAAATTATGAGAAACTCTAAAATCTCCTACAATTTCTAATCCGCGGTAATTATCATCTAAAATAGAACGAAGGGGTTTACTTAAATCAATACCAACTCGCAGTCCATAACGTTGTTTATAAACAACACTATCTTTTACAATTTCTTTAGTCGAAATAGTATCGGTGGCAATACTATCTGCAACTATTGTTTCCTCTTGAGAATAACCAATAAGAGCACTAAAAATAAATAAACTACTAATGATATATTTTAACATGGATAGTATCTTGATGTTCTAAATTTTCGTCTTGATCGAAGATGGCATTAATCCATTCTCCTGGATTTTGGATGGTGTCGTTTGTATATGCTGGATTTAAAATAGTAACTAAATCGGTAAAAGAAGTAGCATAACCACAACCTCTAGAAATAAAACGTTCTTGGCGCGTGTAATTAAACTTTAAAGTGTCTATGTTTCCTAATTCTTCTCCTGTTTCTTCGTTGTCTCTAGAGTTGTAAATAATTAAAAACTGACTAGAATTTTCTGATGTTTTTAACGGAATATCAACAGCAGTTTGGTTAGATCTATCAATAAAAGTATTTAAAGTATCTCTAAATCCAGTACTGTCAATCCCTATAATTCTAAGGCTTGGAACAGCTTTATTGGCATCTTGATTTGAGAAATCATAAAAACCTACTTTTAAATAGGGCGTTGTTAAGGTATCATCAGGACAAATATCATCTTTTTCACATGCGGAAAAAATGGCAAGTCCTATGGCAAGCACAAAAAATAAAGCAAATATTTTTTTCATTCTAATTAATTTCAGTCTTAATAATCTTCAAAATCAAGATTTTATCTTTTCTCTAAAAGCACCACATTCTCTACATGATGAGTTTGCGGAAACATATCTACAGGTTGTACTTTTGTAACTTTATACATTGAATCCATCAAAGCTAAATCTCTAGCTTGAGTGGCGCTATTACAGCTTACATAAACTACTTTATTGGGGGCAATATTTAATATTTGTTGCACCACATCTTTATGCATTCCGTCTCTTGGAGGATCTGTAATAATAACATCTGGCGAACCATTATCTTTTATAAACTTAGCATTAAAAACATCCTTCATGTCTCCTGCGTAAAAAGTAACGTTTTCAATTCCGTTTAATTGTGCATTTGCTTTGGCATCTTCAATAGCTTCCGGAACTGCTTCCACACCAACTACCTTTTTAGCTTTTTTAGCAACAAACTGAGCAATAGTTCCAGTACCAGTATATAAATCGTAAACTAACTCATCTCCAGACAAATCTGCAAAGTTTCTTGTAATCTTATATAATTCGTACGCTTGTTCTGAATTTGTTTGATAGAAAGATTTGGCATTGATTTTAAACTTTAACCCTTCCATTTCTTCAAAAATGTGGTCTCTTCCAGAATAGCAAACTACTTCTTGGTCGTAAATGGTATCATTAGGTTTTTGATTCACCACATATTGTAGAGATGTTATCTGTGGGAATTCTTCTTTTAGAAAATCTAATAGCAATTCGCGTTCCTCTTTTTTATCATCATAAAACTGTATCATAACCATAATTTCTCCAGTAGAAGAAGTACGAATCATCATGGTTCTTAAAAGTCCTTTTTGATTTCTAGGATTAAAAAATTCGAAATTATGTGTAATTGCGAAATCTTTAACTGCAGTACGAATAGCATTGGAAGGATCTTCTTGAAGATGACATTTATTAATGTCTAAAATTTTATCCCACATACCTGGAATATGAAATCCTAGGGCATTTTTATCACCTAAATCTTTATCACTTTGGATTTCTTCTAACGTAAGCCAGCGACTATCAGAAAATGAAAATTCCATTTTATTACGGTAGAAATATTTTTTCTCTGAACCTAAAATAGGAGTAAACTCAGGGAGTTGAACCTTTCCAATCCGAACAAGGTTGTTTTCAACTTCTTTTTGTTTATAGAACAGTTGATGCTCATAACCCATGTTTTGCCATTTACAACCTCCACAAACACCAAAATGCTCACATTCTGGAGTTGTTCTTTTTGGAGATTTTACATGGAAATTTGCTATTTTTCCTTCAAAATAAGCCTTACGCTTTTTAAAAGTTTGTACATCTACCACATCACCTGGAACTGCATAAGGAAGAAAGATAACACGTCCATCGGGAGCTTTAGCAACTCCTTTTCCTTTAGCACCAGCATCTATTACTTCTATCTGTTCAAAAATCTGTTTTTTATTCTTTCTTGCCATGGCGCAAAAATAGGATTTTTAGTTTGAATCTTCCTTATAAATTTTGAAGTAGCCGTTAAATCCCAAAACCTACATTTTTAGGTTCTCCTGAATAATGAAAGTTAGTTTAATCCTTCATAGAGGGGCTAATTCCCCAGAGCCTATGCTGAGTTTACAGAAGGGCTCTGCGTCAAAATGAATTAAACTTGTTTTCTTTGAATACCTTGTGGGCTTGCCTTGAGGTAGTTTAATAATGATCTCTAATCCATTCTAAAAGAGGCGTCATGTGTTTTTTAACTTCTGTACTTCCACCTCGGTAATGATTATTCATGAAACTAAAAATCAAAATTTCTCCAGATTTTGTTTCTAAATAACCACTTAAACAATAATTATTGCTCAATGTTCCAGTTTTAGCATGTATGTATGGCTCAGGATTCCCTTTAAAATAATTTTTTATGGTACCTGTTTCTCCGCCAGTTGGAAAAATATCGAATAAGGTTTCTTTCGGAATTTCCTTGTATAACTTGTTCAAAACAAAAACCATAGATTCTGGAGTAAAGAGATTGTATCTAGAAAGTCCTGAGCCATCTACCCATCTTGGATTTTGTTGAATTTCTGCTAATTCATTTTTTAGGATGTATTCTTGCGCTTTGTGTCCACTCAAAGTATCGGTTAGCATTGAGGAAGAAAGTATTAAAAGCTGTTCCGCAATAAAATTATCGCTTACTCGCATCATTCTTTTATAAACTGAATCCGCTTTTATTCCGTAAATTGTTTTCTTTTCACCCTCTGGAAATTCAGTAACAAGAGTTATTTTTTTCTTTAGAATATCTTCTAAAATTCCTTTAACAGCGCTACTATCTGTTATATAAGGAACTTCAACGGTATCTTTTTTAGAAGGATTTAAATAGAATTTGTTTTCATGCATCGATCGTCTGCGATTGACATTGATAAGCGAGACATTTTCTTTGAAATAACTTGGAGAAACAAAAAGAGAATCTCCCTGGTCCATTGTTACAATATTTCCATAAAGAGGTAAAGCACTTCTCTCTGGTGCATAGTAGGTGTCGTAATCATCCCAAGACCAACCAGGACCAAGTTTTGTGTCTTCTAAATTAGTATAAAAAAGATTGATTTTTTGCTGATTTTTCAGAAAATCAATCATAGAATTATCTTTTAAATAGGGATGTAAAGAAGCTGGATTTCCAACGCCTTCAATATAAATTTCGTTATTTTCAACAATGTATTTTAAGGTTGGAAGGTTTTCAGGAAGAAGGGTATGAGCTGTATATAGTGTAAAAATTTTGGTATTACTAGCAGGCGTAAAATATTTATCGCCATTATAACTTATAAGCGTATCTCCAGATGTAGGATTATAGACAAAAAAGCCAGTGAATTGATTTTTATAAAAATCATTATCAAAACTTTGGTTGATTTGTTTGCTAAGCTTTTTATTTGAGGCACAACCTATTAACGCTATAGTTAGTAATGTAAAATAAATTTTTTTCATTTAATATGAATATTTAAAATCATTAATGTCCGAGTACAAATACAAGACCGCTTCGCTATAAGAATAAAGACTAAATCTTAACTGTCATAAAATGAAAAGCTTAAAGAAATAGCCTTTCTAAAACCCTGTTTTTATTCATTTTTATTAATAGCAAGAGTTCCCATTTTGAAAACCTTTATATAATTGGAGTCCAATAAATTCCGTTTAACTTTTATCGGACAACAATAATTTGAAATTCAAAATAAGTATAAAAATCGCTAATTATTAATAAATACTTAACCTTTTGTCGAAAAAGTATGAGATTTTGATCTAATTAATTTTGAATATTTTAAAAATTGTTATATTTGATAAAACCTAAATCTTTAATAATCAACCTATGTTTAAAAACCCTTTTACCTACGAAGGCAGAATTAGACGAACAGAATATGGCTTGAGTCTAATTTTTTCCGCCATTGGCTATTGTATAGCAATTTTTCTTACAACCTTATCAGTTAATTTAATAGAAACCGATGCAACAGGAATGAGTTTGTTGTTTTGGGTTTTTCTTTTACCTGTTTTTTATTTTAATGTTGCACAGAATACTAAAAGATGTCACGACTTAGGACATACAGGATGGTACCAATTGATTCCTTTTTATGGTTTTTGGCTTTTATTTGCTGAAGGACAAGAAGGAGTAAATGAATACGGACAAAATCCAAAAGAAATACATCGTTATGAAGAGCTATCCGAAATTAGAAGTGCTTCTTAACTTTAACATTTAAAATTTGATTTTAACGGTTAACCAACAATTTTATATTGAATCTAACGTTAATTTTAGACAACCAATTATTAAACCTATAAGACAATGGCAAGAGCTATGTTTGAATACACCAAAACGGTGTTACAAAAAGTAAGTTTTGATCCTAAACTATTTTGTAAAGAATTGGAGAAAGCTGCTAAAAGGTTGTTACCCTATGAATTGGATGAGTTAAGAATATGGCTTAATTTTTACATTCAAGGGAAACCCGAATTATCTAAATCATTAATTTATTTTAAACAATAACATAAAAAAATCCGCTACAAGCGGATTTTTTTGTTTTACAAAACTTCTATTTTTTATGGAGAGGGCTCACTATTTTTACATTTTGAAATGCAATTGCTCCTCTTACAACTCCAGAAACAATATCTTTTAAAGCGTCTGTAATATGGATTTTTAATTCACTTTTATGATAAATTAAACTCACTTCTCTTGCAGGATTAGGTTCTGTAAAATAACGTAAATGCTTTTTTTGAGTTTCACTCATATTCAAGGTGTGTAAATATGGAAGTAAAGTCATTCCAAGCCCTTCATCTGCCAATTTCATCATAGTTTCGAAGCTGCCGCTTTCCAATTGAAATTGTTCATCTCTAAACCCTTTTTTCGATTTACATAAATTAATAACCCCATCACGGAAACAATGGCCATCTTCTAATAATAATATATCGTCGAGATCTAAATCATTAACGCTTATTTTATCTAATTTATTTAATCGGTGGTTTTCTGGAACGTATGCCACAAATGGCTCATAATAAAGCGCCCGTTCTTTTATATTCTCATTATCAAGTGGGGTAGCGGCAATGGCAGCATCCAAATAACCATCTTCAAGCTTTTCTATAAGAGTTTCTGTATTTTGCTCTTCTATTTTAAGATTTACTTTAGGGTATTTATTTACAAAATTTTTCAGAAAAAGAGGGAGTAATGTAGGCATTATTGTAGGAATAATCCCCAATCGGTATTCTCCACCTATATAACCTTTTTGTTGGTCTACAATATCTTTTATTCGGTAAGATTCATTAACAATATTCTTAGCTTGTTCAACTATTTTTTCTCCTACTTGTGTTAGTTGAATGGGTTTTTTACTTCTGTCAAAAATTAAAATATCTAGCTCATCTTCCAACTTTTGTATTTGCATGCTTAATGTAGGCTGTGTAACAAAGCTTTTTTCCGCAGCATGTGTAAAATTTTGATATTCGGCTACAGCCAAAACATATTGTAATTGTGTAATGGTCATTTTTTATTATTTAAGCCATAAAAATACAAAACTATTAGAAAATTTTATAGTAGTTAAGGAATTGATTTAAAAATCTGATTATTAAGCTAAGATGATAGTAAACTTAGATTCTAGGAATAGATTAAAATCGAATATTGAACGACAAATTTTCTTTTCCAACTGTAAATGATGCATCACTAAATTGTGGTGGCCCATAGCTCATCTCGTTATTAGACATTCCATAACTCTCCATTGGCATCCCCGAGGTGTCAAAATCCATACGCTTATTATCATTTGCATCATGCAAAGCTAAGATTGCATATTTTCCAGGGGGTACATTGTTAAAAGTGACGTGGATTTTACCATTTTCAATTTCACTTTGCAGATTCATAATACCTTTTCCTTTCATAAAGGTTTCTTCCGTATTAAGAGATAGCAATACTTTTCCGTTGTTGTTGGTTATATTGTCTATAATAACGTCTATACTAATTCCAGTGTTGTCTTTAGTAATTTCTTGTGCATTGATTGTTTGAAGTAGCAAAAATGCGATTAATAAGGATGCTGTTTTCATGATTAAATTCTTTTAAAATTGATTAGTAAACCAAAGAACTTAACAAAAACAGATAAAAACTATTATTAGTTACTGAGTTGTTGTTTATAATGGATGAATTGTATTATATGAGTCCGCGTGCCTTTATTTCTAGATACTTATTAATGGTGTCGATAGTAAGGTTTTCTGGCGAAGTAAGGATTGAATAGATTCCGTATTTCTTTAATTCATTAACAATTAATCGTTTTTCAAAAGCAAACTTTTCTGCAATTACTTTATCATACACTTCCTGAATAGAATTAGCTGGATTTTTGATGAGCGAATCTAATTCTGTATTATCAAAAAATACAACTACAAGTAAATGGTTTTTAGCAATGGCTTTTAAGTAAGGAATTTGTCTGTGAAGCGCATCTAAAGTTTCAAAATTGGTATATAAAAAAAGCAAACTACGTTGGTTAATATGCGTTTTTATATCTGCATAAAGTCGTCCGAAATCACTTTCAAAAAAATCAGTTTCTACATTGTATAGCGTTTCTAAAATAAGATTCATCTGACTGTTTCTACGTTCGGCAATTACAGTATTTTCTACTTTCTTAGAAAAGGTAAACATTCCAGCTTTGTCTTGCTTTTTTAAAACAACATTGCTAATTACCAAAGTAGCATTAATGGCATAATCTAATAAACTTAAATCATTAAAAGGCATTTTCATTACACGTCCTTTGTCTATAACAGCGTATACTGGTTGCGATTTTTCATCTTGAAATTGATTTACCATTAATTGGTTTCTCTTAGCTGTGGCTTTCCAATTAATTGTTCTTAAATCGTCTCCTTGAACATATTCTTTTATCTGCTCGAATTCCATGGTATGTCCAATTCTTCGTATTTTTTTTATTCCATATTGATGTAAACTGTTTGAAATGGCCAGTAAATCGTATTTTTTTAACTGAAGAAAGGCAGGATATGTAGGAACCATTTTATTTTCTGAAAATAAATAACGCTTACTAACAAAACCTATAAAGCTAGAAATGTATATGTTGAGTCTTCCAAAATAATATTCTCCACGCTTTGTTGGTCTGAGTTCATATTGTAATGTTGACTTCTCTGAAGCTTTTAACGCTTTAGAAATTTTGAAATTACGAATTTGAAATTGCTCTGGGATTTCATCAATAATAATGGCATTTACTGGAAAATTATATTGGTTTTCTAGGTGAATAAGGATGATATTTTGATCGCCGTTAGAGAATTTATCTGGTGCTTCTCTTGAAGCTATCAACCCTTTTTTTACAAAGAATAACACTAAAATATCCAAAACAAAAAAAGCTATAAAGCTAAAGAAAGCTATTTGTGCAATAAAAAATAACCACTCTAAAATAAAACTCAACAGAAATAATACAACTATCCCTGAAGCGAAATAATAAAATCGATTTTCGATATAAAGTTGCTTGATGAGTTTCATAAAAAATGTTTTTTCAAAAGTGTTTTATCGTGGAATTTCGATACTTTGAATTAATTGATTTACTATTTGCTTAGCAGTAATACCTTCCATTTCTCGTTCTGGAGTAATAATAATTCGGTGTTGAATTACTGGTAAAGCCACTGTTTTAATATCTTCTGGAGTTACAAAATCACGACCATTAATAGCGGCAAAAGCCTTTGATGCCTTTAATATAGCAATGGATGCTCTAGGAGAAGCCCCCATATATAAAAACTCATTGCTACGTGTTTGACTTACAATTTCAGCAATATATTTAATGAGGTTGGGCTCTATAATAATTTCGTTTACCAATTCTTGGTATTTAATAATTTCTTCTTGTGTTAAAAAAGGAGTTACTTGGTCAATTTTTTTATTTTCTTTTAATTGATGTTCTCTTAAAATAATTTCAACTTCTTCTTCTAAAGTAGGGTAATGGATGTCTATTTTAAACAAAAAACGGTCTAGTTGTGCCTCTGGCAATCGGTAGGTTCCTTCTTGTTCTATTGGATTTTGAGTGGCAAGAACCATAAATGGAGGCGGTAATAAGTAGCGGGTTCCGTCCATGGTTATTTGTTTTTCTTCCATTACTTCAAAAAGTGCAGCTTGAGTTTTTGCAGGAGCTCTATTAATTTCATCTATAAGTAGCATATTGGTAAAAACAGGGCCTTTTTTAAACTCGAATTCAGATTTTTTAAGGTCGAAAATTGAAGTTCCTAAAATATCAGAAGGCATTAAATCTGGCGTAAATTGAATTCTACTAAAATCTACAGTAAGTGTTTTAGCTAATAATTTTGCCGTAATGGTTTTTGCAATTCCTGGAACTCCTTCAATTAAAACATGACCATTGGCTAGCAGGGCTGTTAGGAGCATATCAATCATGTGTTTCTGACCAACAATAACTTTTCCTATTTCTGTTTTTATGCCATTAATTGCAGTTTGGAGTTCTGTAAGATCTATTCTATTTGTAAAAGCTAAATCCTTAGGTTGCGGATTCTGCTCATTGTTTTGGTCGTTATTTAGATCGTTATTTTGTTCTTCAGATTGATTTTCTATCGGTGTGTCCATATTTATTTTTTCTGATAAAATTCTTCAATTAATTTATTTAAATCTACAAGGTCTTTTTCGGTATGTATAGTTTTAGTTCTTAAAGCCAGAATATATTGAATAAGTTTTTGTACTTTATTTTTACTAACTCCAGTTTTGGATGCTAATCTGCTTATAAATTTGTCATCTAAAAGTTCTGTATTTAAATGATAATCTCTCCGGATTTGTTCAAAGAAATAGGTTATTTTTTTATCAATAATATTTGTGTGGTCTTTAGACTCGTAATATAAATTGGCTACTGTTTTTGTAAATTGTACGGTAGTATTGCGTAATGGAGTTATAATTTTTATTGCTCTTTGCCTCCTTTTCGCATTAAAAAGCATAAAAGTAATAATAAAAAATAGTGCTAAAAGCCATGCCCACTTTAAAGAAGGTTGTGAGAAAATAAAGCGTAAAGGAGAGTCGGAGACATACGTCCCTTCCTTATAATCTGAGTCAAAAAGCACAGTTCCATTTGGTACATACGTTAAAACATCTGAAACATAGTTGTAATTAGTGTCTTTTAAAAGATAATAATTGGTAAACGCATAAGGCTGTGTATGTAAGAGAATAGCTCCTTTTTTAAATTTTATTTTAATGAAATTAATATGTTCTTCTTTAAATTTTTGAGAGCCTAAAACAGTAGTATTTTCTTTATTTAATTCGTGGAAATAATAATTACTACTTCCTTTAGATGCAACAATAGAATCTCCTTTAAAAGCGTTATTAGATAATTTAAAAGTAGCGCTTCCACTAAAACTATAGTTATTTTTTAATTTAAATTGAAGCGTATCTTGTAATATTTGTGGAAATTGTTCCGAAGCAATAAAAACAGTATTTCCTTGGCTGGCAAATTCTAATATTTTTTCTACTGAAACCGCATCAATAGTAAAGTTTGGATTAATTTTTAGATAACTCCCTTTTATAGAATAGGTAGAATCTTCCCAATTATAATGGTCGTTTAAAAACTCATATGCAGTTCGATGTAAATTTACAATAGAATCGTTTGGAAAGAGACTCGGTAACTCATCTCGGAAAACTTTAAGCCCATAGGGAATGGTATGTTTTTCACTAAAAGAAGGAGTCCAGTCAACAGGTTTGGGTCTTGAAACTTCAAAAATAATAGCTCCAATAAACAGTAAAACCAAAACGCTTAAGTATATTTTTAAAGTCCTGTTCATTTTCTAACCAAATTTAAAAGGTTTTCAAAACGATCTACTGCCCCTGTATAAGCCAATTTTTCAATAGGAAACTCTCCATACCAGATATAATTATAAAGGTAAGAAGTGTATGAGAATTTTGTTTTTAAGCTAGCATCATTAAGTTCATTTATATAATCGCTATTTGTTTTTTCAACGTCATAATCTATATATTCTCTTTCTGAAAGTTCTTTTAAAAGCCATAAATAATAATAACGAATGGCTAGTCTATAATTTTCTTCTTTAGATGCTTGCTCAATTAGAGTTTTGAAATCGGTTTTATGGATATTGGCTTCTATATCTTGAATGTTAAGACTTTTTTTATCAGAATAGCGACCAAAAATCCATCTTCCTTCTTTATTTAAAATAGCTTTTACAATGATGTAGATTACAACAAT
Source organism: Galbibacter sp. L-19 (assembly GCF_056857615.1). Lineage (NCBI taxonomy): Bacteria > Pseudomonadati > Bacteroidota > Flavobacteriia > Flavobacteriales > Flavobacteriaceae > Galbibacter > Galbibacter sp. L-19. The sequence continues at coordinate 82,417 of NZ_JBSXNL010000049.1, read as the reverse complement.
AATAATGAGTAAATAGACAATCCGAGAAATAATATCTATTAATTTATTTGCTTCGACATCATTGTTTAGCTGAAATAACTTTATAAAAAGGTCTTTAAACCATTGTTTCAGTCTAGAAAACCAACCATTTGGCGCGGCATCCACTTCATATTGATATTTTTCAGCAGTATAATTGTCTTTAAAATCTTCTGTATAACTACGCTTTTCTATAGCGGAATTTCTATCAATAGTAAGTGTGTCTCCAATACTTTTTTTATTGGCAGCTGTTTGTCCAAAACTAAAAGTAAGCGTGAGAAATAATAAAAAAAAGAGTAATCGTTTTAATCGCATATTAATAACTTCCTATTTCGTCTATCACACTTTTTGTATTAATGTTTTCGGTTTCTTCTTTTAAGCTAAAGTAAATAATGCTTTCATTCATTTGTAAAACAGTAACCATTATTAGGTTTATAAAGAAGGCAACCATATAGGTAATTGTCATTAAAGTAATTGCAGTTAGTGTTTGTTCGTTTGTGTTAGAACCGTTTTCAGCACCTAAAACAAAGGAGCCTATTAAAAAACTATAAGGAATTATTGTTATGATAGTTTGTACTGTTTGAATAATTATATAAAACAATGCTACACAACCATTTGCAGACCAAAACTTTTTGAAGGAAAGATTAAAACTGTACGAGAAACAATCAAAAACTCCTTTGTCTGTTTGTAAATAGGCTATAAAAGCTATAAAGTAAAACTGAGCTAGCCATGCAAAAACAATTAAAAGTAATGGAATTCCTATAATAGTTACGGCTAGAATCCCACAAATAATTAAGATTGCTATAAATGTAGGAATTGCAATTAAAAACCCTGCTAATAAAAAGATAAAAATCTTTCCTAACTGTGTTTTTAATTCATTTATAAGATCATTTTTAGTAAAATTCTTGCCGCCGTGCTTTTCAAATAGAAGAAAATAAATTGGAGTATATGCATAATTAATAACTCCTAGTAAGAGTCCAAGTATAAAAAATAAAGAACCAAATATTAAAACAGTGCCTATATTTTCATCGATATAATTGGTAAAAGGGTCTCCAGAACCAGTTGTAAAATCTGAGAATATTATATTGTTATAAAAGCGGAAAAAGAAAAATATCATTACCATTAATGGAATAATAAAGATCCCATTGATGATAAAGTAGTTTTTATAAAAGTGTTTTCCGTTTTCTTTTAGAAAAGTAAATGTATCAGAAAAAAAGTCTCCAAAAGATCTGGATTTATAGAGCTGCATAATTTTTGGTTATTTTTTTAAAAACAATAGTTGGGTAAATTAAAAAGTAATACGATATTATACCAAGTGTAATTAATATAATTCCTACAGAGAGAAAATGTGGCATAGCATTAGAATAGCGAGTTACAAAACCCTCCAAAAAACCTGCTGCAATGGTAAAAGGGAAGGTGCTTATTAAAATTTTTACACCATCTTTTACTCCAATTTTAAAAGATTCTATTCTGGTAAAAGTTTTTGGAAACAAAATACTAGCACCTAGAAGTAAGCCTGCAGCTCCTTCAATTACAATTGCAAAAATTTCCATAGCTCCGTGGATCCAAATACCACGTACACTCTCCCAGAAAACACCTTCTTGCTGAAACATATATTGAAATGCGCCCAACATAATTCCATTTTGCATAAGTACAAACCCTGTTCCTAAACCCCCAAAAATGCCATAAATAAAAGATTTTATACCAACAAAGAGATTGTTAAATGTAATAGCTAAAAACCCACCCCAATTACTTCCAGTTTTATAAATAGCAACAGGATCTCCTTTTTGAATGTTCTCTAGAGTTCTATTTACATAATCTTCTCCTAAAATAAGTCTAACAAAAGTAGTGTCGTTTGCTGCGGAAATAACTCCGATAGTAACAAAACAGAAAAAAATAATAAAAGCGTAAGCAATATATCTTCGGTATTGAAATACTATAAGAGGAGCTTCTGTTTTCCAAAAAGATAAAATTCTATTAGTATCTTGCCTTTTTGTCCGATATATTTTTTGAAATGCTTTTGCAGCAAGCTGATTTAAATAGTTTATTATTTTACTTTTGGGGTAATAGGTTTGCGCAAAAGACAAATCATTAATTAAATGAATGTACTGAGAAGCAAGGTCGTCTGGATCTTTAAATTGATTATGGAAAATAGCCTTTTCAAAATTGAGCCATTTTTCTTTATTTTGTTTGATAAATGCAACTTCTCTCATGTAGAATAAAAAGTTTAAATTAAGTAAGAAAATGTCAGAGTTACAAATTAACACAACACAAAATGTAAACATAATGTTTACAGCAGCATCGGTGGGAGAACGAATTCTGGCATATGCAACAGACTTTCTTATTAAAATAGCCTATGTTTCTACCATAGCTTATTTTATTTTTCATTTATCAGGGTTGTGGGAAATAATGCAGACTATGGACGATTGGTCGCAAATGGCAATTATATTATTATTTTTACTTCCTGTAGTATTTTATACCTTACTTTTTGAATCGTTATTAGAAGGTCAAACTATAGGAAAGAGAGCCTTAAAAATAAAAGTGGTAAAAATAGATGGATATCAAGCATCTTTTCCAGATTATGTAGTGCGATGGTTTTTTAGAATTATAGACATTAATATGATGAGTGGAATTATAGGATTGATTTCTATAATTGTAAGTGATAAGAGTCAGCGATTGGGAGATATTACTGCGGGAACTTCTGTAATTACCTTAAAAAATAAGGTAACTATTAATCATACTATTTTAGAAAATTTATCAGAAGACTATAAACCAACATATCCAATGGTTATTAAGTTATCCGATAATGATGCTAGGATTATAAAAGAAACTTATGAAGTAGCTAGAAAGGCATCCGACCATCAAACTATGCTAAAGCTAAAAAGTAAGATAGAAGAAGTAACAGGCATACAATCCGTTCACAGTAATACCCATGCCTTTGTGAAAACTGTTTTAAAAGATTATAACTACTTTACCCAACACATGTAATGTTTTATTATTTAATAGATTTATTAGGAACAGTTGCTTTTGCAATATCAGGAGTTATGGTAGCTATGAATAAGCGACTGGATCCCTTTGGGATTTTTATTATAGGTTTTGTAACAGCACTGGGCGGCGGAACTATTCGAGATGTATTATTAGGAATTTCTCCTGTAACTTGGTTAATTAATACCACCTATATGTTTGTAGTTATAGGAACCGTTATATTAGCTATAATTTTTAGAAGTAAATTAAAATATTTTAATCTTTCTCTTTTTTTATTTGATACTATTGGAATTGGTTTGTATACAGTTGTAGGTGTTGAAAAAGGTATAGCGGCTGGTCTTCATCCAATTATGTGCATTGCTTTAGGAACAATAAGTGCATGTTTTGGAGGAGTATTAAGAGACATACTTTGTAATGAAATTCCCGTTATATTTAGAAAAGAAATCTATGCCACCGCATGTATTCTTGGTGGAGTAAGTTATTTTATATTGACACTTTTTGATATTAAAAGTAATATTGTTTTTGCCATTCCAATTATTGTTGTAATTGTGGTGCGTTTGTTAGCAGTTAAATACAAATTAGAATTGCCTACCGTTTATAAAAAATAAATGTATTTTATTTGAATACCAAAAGGATTTATTTACCCTACTTTGCTTGAACGGGTATCGAGGTATAAATGCTACGAGGCTTTCTCAAAACCACAATGCTTTTTTTAAAATACTTTGTGTGCTTATATCGAGGCAGCTTATTCCAAAATTTCAACCGATTTAATAAGTACATTTTTTAGAGGCCATTCGTCTTTTCCAGCAGGAACATTATTAATTTTATCTACAACATCCATTCCAGAGATTACCCTTCCGAAAGCAGTATATTTACCATCTAAATGGTGTGCCCCATTCTTAGCAGTAACTATAAAAAACTCAAATGGAGATGCTAGTTTATGTGGGTTTGCAACATCATCACTACTAGGCATAGACATAACTCCGCGGTTGTGTTTTAGTCCCTTTTTAGTATCTGGAGGAAGCAAATAAAACCCAATGCTATCTCTTTTTTTAGCGGTAGACATCATATCTGTATTTCCTCCTTGAATAATAAAATTCTTAACTACACGGTGGAAATAGGTATTATTAAAATATTTTTTCTTGGTTAGATAAATAAAATTAGCTCTGTGGTAGGGCGTTTGGTTGTATAAATCCACAACAAAACTTCCCATAGAAGTGTTTATTTTAACTATGTGTTCTGTATGCTCTTTTTGATATTCAAAGAAAAATGGAATAGCATTATCTTCTGTCAGTACAAATGGCTTTTCTTCTTCTTTTTTTTGTTGCGTTTCTTTTATTTTTGCTGAATCTATTACAGTGGTATCTTTGACTTTTTCTGCTGAAGAGCTCTTAGTTTTTTTTGCTGAATCTCCACAACTAGATAAAATAAATAATAGTATTATTGTAAATGCTCGAACTGTATAATATTGCATATGAAATTTGCTGATTTTTACGATTTAGTTCCAAAAATAAAAAATCTGCCACTACCAGGGCAAGAATCTCATTATAAAATGGCTCCTTTAACCAGAATGGAGACATTAGATACTATAAATATTGAAGATAAAAACCCGAGAAGAGCAGGAGTTGTAAGTCTTTTTTATCCAGATGATGCGTTAAAAACTAGACTTTTATTAATTCTTCGTAAAACCTATAATGGCGTACATTCAAATCAAGTAGGTTTTCCAGGAGGAAAAGTAGAGCTTTCAGATAAAAATATAGAAGAAACTGCATTAAGAGAGACTTGGGAAGAAGTAGGAGTGTCTCCAAATAAAATAGAGTTGGTTAAGAAAATGTCGGAAATATATATCCCTCCAAGTAATTTTTTAGTACAACCATTTGTGGGGATTTCTACAGAAAAATTAGAATTTACATTACAAGAAGATGAGGTAGAAGAGATTATTGAAGTTTCATTTTCTGACTTTATGAATGATAAGGCTCTTTTTGAAGAAAATTTAACCACTTCTTATGCTAAAAATATAAACGTACCTGCCTTTAAATTAAACAATTATACGGTATGGGGCGCTACTGCAATGATGCTTAATGAGGTTAAAGAAATGTTTAAAAAGCTAATCTAAGGTTAAGATTTTGTATTTTTGAAACTTTGTTAACACTAGCATATAACTATTAGTAATGGGATTGTTTAAGAAAAATCCTTTCGGACATATATTATTTTTAAAAAAATGGCTTATTCGTATTGCAGGTTTATTAACCCACCGTCGTTATCGTGGGTTTAATGAGTTGCAAATTGAAGGGTCGGAAATTATTAAAAACCTTCCTGAAACAGGGGTTTTATTTATTTCAAATCATCAAACATACTTTGCAGATGTTGTAGCAATGTTTCATGTTTTTAATGCAAGCTTGAGCGGTCGTGGAGATTCTATAAAAGATGTTACTTATTTGTGGCAGCCTAAATTGAATATTTATTATGTGGCAGCAAAAGAAACCATGAAATCTGGATTTCTACCAAAAATATTGGCCTATGCAGGATCTATAAGTATTGAACGTACTTGGAGAGCAGATGGGAAAGAGGTAAACAGACAGGTAAAGTTTAGTGATATTTCTAATATAAAAAAAGCCTTAGACGATGGCTGGGTAATAACCTTCCCGCAAGGGACTACAAAACCTTGGAAACCCATTCGGAAGGGAACTGCACATATTATAAAACAATATAAACCTATTGTAATTCCTGTTGTTATAGACGGATTTAGAAGGTCTTTTGATAAAAAAGGACTTCGTGTTAAGAAAAAAGGAATTCTTCAGTCGATGGTTATTAAAGAGCCTTTGGAAATAGATTATGAAAATGAATCTATAAATGAGATTGTCGAAAAAATTGAATATGCAATTGAGCAGCATCCCTCTTTCTTAAAGGTAATTCCAGAACAAGCTATTGCAGAAATGGAAGACCTTAATAAAACAAGGCAATGGGAATATTAATTCCCAATTATCAAATAAGTTGATTTGATAAAAATGTTAATGAGTATTTCATAAAAATACCTACTAGGAATTATTTTTTTACGATTGACCATTATTCCTAATTTAGGTATCTTGTGCGCTATTCAAGTATTTAAAAAAAAATAGTTTCATGATAAAAAACCTACTCTCCTTAGTATCAGTATTCTTATTAACTGTTTCCCTCACTGCACAAAAAAAATCAATTACAATTGCCGATTTTGATACCTGGAAACAAATAGATAATAGAGAAATTTCAGAAAATGGAAATTATTTAGTGTACGAATACAACCCAGGAATGGGAGATGGAACACTGGTAATTACAAATCTAAAAACAGGAAAAACAGATTCTATTCCGAGAGGTTATAATGCCACTATAAATGGGAATAGTAATTTTGTTGCTTTTAAAATAAAAGCACCTATAGATATCCGCCGAAAAGAAGAGACCGAGAAAACAAAAAAGAGCAAGCTGCTTAAAGATTCTTTAGGAGTGTATTTATTGCAATCTCAAAAAACAATAAAATATGCTAATAATAACGGTTTTAAACTTCCTGAAGAAGGAGGAAATTGGTTAGCATACAAAACAATTGTCAAGGCAATAAAAGATACCCTTTCAGTAGAAAACGATAGTCTTGATTCTGATAAAAAAATAAAGAAGAAAGAAAAGACTAAAAATGATACCATTTTGGTAGTTTTTAATCCGTTAGAAAAAGACAGTATTGTTTTAAAAAATGTAGTAGCGTATACTTGGTCAAAATCTGCTAACAAATTATTAATTAGTCAGGAAGAAAAAGATTCAATAGGGACTCATTCTACTTTAGTAAATTTTGATGGTGAGACTAAAAAAGCAGATACTATTTTTTCTTCAGAAGGAATAATTAAACAGACAGTTTTAGATAAAAAAGGAACTCGTTTGGCGTTTTTACTTTCTAAGGACACTACCGATATTAAAAACTATGAGTTGTTTGTAGGAAAGCAAGATAATGTAAAGTCTTTTAATGAAGCTAGTATAAAAGGATTGCCAAAAGGTTGGCTTCCTTCAGAAAATCAAGATATTTATTTTTCTGACGACAGCAAGCGAATGTATTTTGGAACTGCCGAAGCAAAGGTTATCCATAAAAAAGATACGCTTTTGAATGCGGAAAGGGAACGATTGGATGTTTGGTCTTGGACAGATACCGAATTGCAACCTATGCAGAAGTTAAATGTAAAAAAAGACCAGAAAAAAACGTATTTAGCAGTATATGATTTTGAGAAAAGTAAGGCTGTTCAGTTAGCAGATAGCTTGGTTCCAGATTTAAGAATTTATGAAGATGGAAATCCAAAATATGCTATCGGTAGTACCGATGATAAGTACAAAAGAGCCTCTTCTTGGTCGGCTTTATTTTTAAACGATTTTTATTTAGTGGATACAGAAGAAGGAACCAAAACTAAAATGTTGGAAGCGCAAAACCGAATTTGGTTAGGGCCTTCTCAAAAGTATGCTGTGTATTACAACAGAAAAGATAGTGTATATTATTCTATTGATATTGCTACTCAGAAGCATTTGGCGCTTACCAAAAATATTGAAGTTGCTTTTTATGATGAGCTAAACGATTCTCCAAATGATCCAAGACCATACGGAGTAGCAGGTTGGTCGGAAGACGATGAAGCTGTGTTTATTTATGATCGATATGATATTTGGAAAATTGATCCTTCAGGAAAAGACAAGCCAAAAAATGTAACAAAAAACGGAAGGATAAATACTACAGAGTATAGATACCTACAATTGGATAGAGAAGAAGAATTTATAGATACTAAGAAGGCACTTTTGTCCGTATTTAATGAAACAGATAAAAAAGCTGGATATGCGTATACAAATTTGCAAAAAGAGAAAGCTCCAGAAGTTCTTGTTTTAGACAATTTTAGTTTTGGATATCCGCTAAAAGCAAAAAATGCTACAACTTTAATTTATACAAAAGAAGCTTATACATTGTACCCCGATTTATGGAAAACGGATCTTTCATTTAAAAATCCTGTACAAGTAACAAACGGACAACAACAGTTAGAAAACTATAAATGGGGAAAAGTAACTTTAGAGAAGTGGACTAATTATGATGGGGTAGAATTACAAGGTTTATTGTACGTTCCAGAAAATTTAGATCCCAATAAAAAATATCCATTGGTGTCTTATTTCTATGAAAGATTATCAGATACCTACCATCGTTTTTACAGTCCAACTCCTAGTCGTTCTACTATTAATAAAGTGTTTTACCCAAGTAACGATTATGTGGTTTTTGTTCCAGACATTATATATAAAGAAGGACACCCAGGAGAAAGCGCTTATAACTGTATAGTAAGTGGAGTGGAAGCTATGGAGGCTAAATATAGCTTTATAGATAGCAATAATTTAGCATTGCAAGGGCAAAGCTGGGGAGGTTATCAAACAGCTTATATTATTACTAAAACTGATAAATTTGCAGCAGCAATGGCTGGTGCGCCAGTAAGTAATATGACGAGTGCTTACGGAGGAATTCGTTGGGGAAGTGGTATGAGTAGAATGTTTCAATACGAGCATACCCAAAGTAGAATTGGCGGAACCCTTTGGGATAAATTTGATTTATACGTAGAGAATTCCCCACTTTTTAAAGCTCCAAATATTACAACGCCACTTTTAATGATGCATAACGATGATGATGGTGCTGTACCGTGGTATCAAGGAATCGAGTTTTTTGTTGCGTTACGAAGATTAGACAAGCCAGTTTGGATGCTTTCTTACAATAACGAACCTCATAACTTAAAAGGAGATAGTTGGGGAAATAGAAAAGATTTATCTACTAGAATGATGCAGTTTTTTAATCATTATTTAAAAGGAGAAGCAGCTCCAACATGGATGGAAAAAGGAAGACCTGCAAAAGAAAAAGATTATAATAAAGGATATTAATATAGTTAGAGCTACTATAAATGTGACTGTCTAAAAAGTATTAAAACTCTAAATAGTGTCCTCAGCTTATTGAAGGGATGTTGAGGTAATAGTATTTTGTTTAAATCCCTCATTGAGGGTTTTATTCCCCAGAGCCTGTTCTGAGTATCTTGAAGGGCTCTGCGTCGAAATGAGTTGAATTATTTTCTTTTAAATACCTTGTAGGCTTGTCTCGAGGTAGTTGATTAGGAGGTTTCAGTACGCTCAGCCTAATAATAGTTTAACTAAAAATGGAACAAGAACAGCATAACCGATAATAAAATAAATGAAGATTACAGAAACGAAATTAAAAGGTTGTTTTATTATAGAACCTCGTCTTTTTCAAGATGAGAGGGGGTACTTTTTCGAGAGTTTTAATAAAAATCAGTTTAAGGAGGCTATTGGAGAAGAGGTTAACTTTGTGCAAGACAATCAGTCTTTATCAAAAAGAGGAGCGGTAAGAGCGCTGCATTATCAAGTTGGTGTATACGCACAAGCAAAATTAGTACGAGTTTTACAAGGGAAAGTGCTCGATGTAGCGGTAGACATCCGTAAAGATTCAGCTACTTTTGGGGAGCATGTTGTGTTAGAGCTTTCTGCAGAAAATAAAAAGCAATTATTTATTCCAAGAGGATTTGCACATGGTTTTGTAGCGCTAAGTGAAACAGCAGAGTTTTTCTATAAATGTGACAATTTTTATAATAAGGAAGCTGAAGGAGGAGTTATTTATAATGACAAAACCCTTAATATTGATTGGCAAATCCCAGGTTCAGAAGTTGTTTTATCAGAAAAAGACAGACAATTGCCTAGTTTTAAAGAAGCTATTTTAAAGTTTGATTGATGATGAGCGATTTAAAACCTGAAATATGTCACCCTGAGCAAGCTTGTGCTGAGCAAGGTCGAAGCATCGAAGGCCAAAAAAAAGTAACTATATTAGTAACTGGAGCTAATGGTCAGTTAGGACTTACTATTCAGAAATACAAAAACGAATACAAAAATGCAGTGTTTATTTTTTGTACTTCGGAAGAATTAAATATTACAAATGAGGCTTCAATAGCAGAAGTATTTAAAAAACACCAACCAGATTATTGTATTAATTGTGCAGCTTATACCAATGTAGAAAAAGCAGAAGAGGAGCCAGAAAAAGCTTTTTTGGTAAATGCCGAAGGGGTTAAAAAAATAGCGGTAGTATGTAAGGAATATCAAACAACACTAATCCATATTTCTACAGATTATGTTTTTGATGGAGAGAAAGGTACACCATATACAGTAACCGACAAACCAAATCCTATTAATGAATATGGGAAGTCAAAGTTAAAGGGAGAGCAATACATTCAAGAGCTCTTGACAGCGTATTTTATTATTCGTACTTCATGGTTGTATAGTAAGGAGTTTGGAAATAATTTTTATAAAACAATAGTAGAGAAAGCAAAGGAAGGACAAGAGATTCGTGTTGTAGATAACCAAATTGGTTGCCCTACAGATACCGTAAACCTTCATTATTTTATAAAAGAACTTGTAGAGGGGAAAAACACCCTTTATGGAATAAAACACTATTGTGATACAGAAATATTGAGTTGGTTTGATTTTGCAAAAAAAATAGTGAAACAGAATGAAATTGAAGAGGTTGAAGTTGTTTGTGATAACTCATATATAACCAAAGCAAAGAGGCCAAAGTATAGTGTGCTTCTATAGGTTAGTGTATTAATTCTTAAAAGTCTTGGAGATAAAGCCGATTATTGTATTTTTGTGCAAAACTACATGGGATTTAAATTTAGTAATTAGTTTTTTACTCAATGTTTTTAATTTAAATATTAATATGACTAATAATGTAGGTATTATAGTTCAAGTAAGAACTGGTTCTACGCGTTTGCCAAATAAAGTTTTATTACCATTTTATAATGGTAGTTCTATTTTAGATATTATAATGGATAAACTGCTATTCTTTCAGAATAAGTATAAAATTGTTTTGGCTACTAGTAGTAATGATTCAGATAGTATTTTTATTGATTTAGCAAAAAGATACAATGTAGAGTATTTTGCAGGCGATGAAAATGATGTTTTAAATAGATTTATTGGAGCAGCATCTAAGAATCATATTGATAGTATTGTTAGAATATGTTCGGATAATCCTTTTTTAAATATTCCTAGCATAGAAAGAATGATAGATATTTTTAATTTTAAAAATAATAATATAGATTATGTAAGTTATGTTAATAATAAAGGTGTACCTGCAATCAAAACTCATTTAGGACTATATGCAGAATTGGTGTCTTTAAAAGCATTAAAAAAGGTACGTAGTTTAACTAATTCCGCATATTATCAGGAGCATGTTACAAATTTTATATACTCAAATATCAAGATGTTTGATGTGTGCTTAGAAAAGATGCCAGACTTACTAGTTGATAGAGAAGATTTGCGTTTCACTATTGATGATATAGAAGACTTTAATAATTTAAAAGGATTGTACAGTTATTACAGTAAAAATAATTATGATTTAAAATTAATGATTGATTATGTTGATAACAATAAATTCTTATCTCAGAAAATGAAAAATAATATTAAAAAATATAACAAATGACGTATGTAATAGGTGAAATTGGTCAAAATCATAATGGATCTGTAGATATAGCCAAGCTTATAATTGATGCAGTTAGTAGACCTGTGAAGGACAATCTTTTTGATAAAGAATTAAAAATGATGGATGCTGTGAAATTGACAAAGCGTGATTTGAATCAAGAGTTGTCAGCTTCACAGATGAATAAAATTTATGATACACCTAATTCTTTTGGAAGGACTTATGGAGAACACAGAGCCTTTTTAGAACTAAATGATGAAGAGCATTATGAGGTATTTAAATACGCAAAATCTAAAGAGTTAGATTTTGTGGAAACATTATGTGCTGTTGGATGTTTGAGTTTATTAAAATTATTTACACCTGATAGATTAAAGGTGGCTTCTAGAGATTTAACAAATCTACCTTTGTTGGCTGCAATGGCAGAAACTAAAATTCCTATTATTCTATCTACAGGGATGGCAGGAGAAAAGGAGCTTGATGACGCATTAGAAACTATAAATAATTATCATTCCGATATTTCGATTTTGCATTGTGTATCTGAATATCCCACACGTTATGATAATGTTAATTTAAAGACAATAAGTTATCTGAAAAAAAATTATTCTGATTATATTATTGGATATTCTGATCATACTGTTGGGATTGCTACACCAATAGCTGCTGTTGCAATGGGGGCTGAAATCATTGAAAAGCATATTACTTTGGATAGATTAATGAAAGGAACGGATCAAGCTGGTTCTTTAGCTGTTGATGGTATATATAGAATGATGCGTGATATAAGAAATCTTGAAAAGTCTTTTGGAAAGGAAGGGATATATATTGAGGAATCAGTTAAAGTAGCAAGAGAAAAACTAGAAAGATCGATTGCTTCAATTAGACCTTTAGAAAAAGGTCATGTTATAACTGAAAAAGACATTCATTTATTAAGTCCTGGTGACGGTTTTAAATGGGTGCAAAAGGGCAACATAATAGGTATGAAATTGAATAAAGCACTGCCACAAGATGAAATAATATACCCTAATGATTTAGAATCTTGATGAGTATTATGAATTTACCTAAGTTAATTATTACTGATATTGATGGCGTTTGGACAGATGGTGGAATGTATTATGATAATTTTGAAAATGAATTTAAAAAGTTTAATACATATGACAGTGCGGGAATTCTATTTTTGAAAATCTTAAATATACCTACATGTATAATTACTGGTGAGTCGAATAATATTGTTTCGAGAAGAGCTAATAAACTTAATATAGAGTATACTTTTTTAGGGATAAAAGATAAAGTTAAAATAGCTAATGAGTTAATTGATAAGTTAGGGATTGAATTTAAAGATGTAGCCTTTATAGGAGATGATATAAACGATTATGATTTATTAAACCTTGTAGGGTTGAGTGCCTGTCCTAGTAGTGCGCCTGATTATATAAAAAATAGAGTAAGTTGGGTTCTTGATAAAAAGGGAGGTGAAGGTGTATTTAGAGAATTTATTGAGAAAATTTTATATATTAATAATTTTGATATAGTTAAATTATTAAATGAAAATGAAGTTATTAATAATTATATTCAGTAGTTTAGTTTTTATCTCAATTGGCAGGTTTAATAGTTATATTTTATAATAAAAGAATCATTAGTTTAATTTTTATATAAGACAGGGGTTTTGTTAAATGTTCATAAAACAAAGCTTTTAAATATTTTCCGTATGTATACTAAAAATATCTTGAATGGGAGTTGTGTTGTTTTAATGATATTTAAAAATATATTAATTTGTAAATTCTTTGACTAAACTGAAACCAGTATAATTTAAGGTACATATTTTATTATTTAGATGAAATTAATAGGGCTTCGAAAAGCCCTATTCTATTTGAATATACAATATAGAGAGATAGGTTATCTTCTCAAAATTGGTTGTTCATTTTACTGTTGTTAAACTTTTAGATGACTATTTAAGTATTTGGTTATAAAATAAGTAAAGAAATAATAGTGTAAAAAATGCAGTTTTATATCAATTTGAATTTAATATTTTAGATGAGAATTTTAATAAAGAAATCCTACATTATTAATGCAATATTCTTTTTATTCCTTTCAAATGGGATATACTATTTTTTTTACCCTGAGTTAGTCCATGAAATCAATTTATATAAGTATTCAAAATATGTTCTTTTTTTCTGTTTTCTGTTTTTGACTATTAAAGAAAACCTAAGACAAAAAGTGGGATATTTTCTTTTATTAATACCTTTCTTCTTATACTATTTTATTATTAATTCAATAGCAGATATAGTTATTTTTTTTAATTATACATTACCTTTTTTTATTTTTCTATCATTTAAAAGTTTATTCAAGGTAGATTGGAAGAGAATAACATTACTAATTATTATAATATCATATATTTTTGGTTTTTATGAAATTTTATTCCTAGAGAATCATTTTTACATGTATAATAGAGGGTTGAATTCTTATAGGGTTGTGTCTATTTTTATTAATCCTAATAATTTTGGTATTGTATTATCTATATTGACATATGTGGTTTTGATTTTTTTTAAATTGAGGTTATTTTATAAAGGCATAATTTTCATTTTGTCTTTTTTAATGGTAAAATTCTCAGGCTCTAAAACAGCATTAATAGTATATGCTATGTATACTTTCTATTTTTTATTTTTATTTATAAGAAGAAATTATAAGGTAATTTATCATATTTTAAAAAATAAATGGGTTAGTGCAATCATTCTTTTTGGAGTTCTATTTTTAATAAGAAAGATAATCTTAATTCAGGCTTCATATAATACAAGGAAGTTTGATCTGGACAGTCTGTATATTAGATTTTCGGATTATTTTGATTTTTTTAGTAGATTAAATGGTAATATTTTTTTTCCTTGGCTTAATAATGGGAAAAATGTTGATAATATATATTTACATATATTAGGTTCTTTCGGGATGATAGTTTTATTAATATGGTTGTTGTTTAACTTCTTCTTAATTTATAAAATAAGAAAAAATTTGAGCTTTTTGGTTTTGCTATTATCTTTTTTATTAATAGGACTTACAACTAATTTCATGTATTTTTGGCCTGTTTCATATTTTTATTGGGGTCTAGCAGGAATTATTTATTATAGAAATTATATATTAAACAACAATGTAATCTAAATGATAGACAGTAAAATGGTGTCAGACGCTTATATAGAAGAGCTTAATAACAGAGATGTTATTTTAAATAAGTTCCATATAAAAAAAATTAATTTTAAAAAAAATATTTATTATTTCCTTTTAGTAACTGTTAAGACACTTGGGTCTTTTTTTATAATGAAGGGAAGGAAAATAGATGATGAAAAAGTATACCTTTCATGGGGGGAATTGCATTCTACATTATCTCATAATGTACCTAGAGAGTTTAAGCTTATAGAGTTTAATTATAGATCCTTGGGTGTCCAAGAAATGAAATTTTATAAGAAGATTTCTTATATTAAATCGATTAAACTTGCTTATTCATTATTTCAAAAAGGAAAAGGGTATAAATTCAATAGCTTGCTATATGCTATTTCATTTAGTATAGACTTTCAGGTATTTAACAATCTATTAAAAGATGTAAAGCAGCTGTATATTGCAGGTCAACTAGATAGATATACAATAATATCGTCTTTCATTTGTAATAATGCAAGTAAAAAACTATCTATTGTACAGCATGGGGTTAATAATATATATGATGGATTATATAAAATAAAAACAGAGGAAATTTTCTATTTGTATGATTTTTCAATTCCATATTTTAAGACTTATGTTGAAGATTCTAAAGATTTAAAATTTATTAAAATCGAAAGAAGTTTAAATTATGATAAATATGCTATAAATCACAATCTTAAGAAATCAATTGCCTTTGCTTGTCAGGACATAAACCCTCAAAATAATAATATTATTATAGAAGAGTTAATAAGGAAATGTAAGGATTATACAATAGTAATATATCCTCATCCTAATGAGAATCCTAATTATTATAATATGTACAAGTCAAATGAGCGAGTAGTGATATCACAAAATAAATTTAAAAATATAAATTTATTAATAACAAGGTTTTCAACCTTAGGTGTTGAATATAATGAATTAGGAGTGAATGTTGTTTTTGTTAATATAGATGATATTCAGTCAGATTTTCTAATATCAGGTAAATTTAAGGTCTTTTTTAAATTTGAAGATTTTTCAAAATGGATTGAATTTTTTAATGGTTGAAATTATGAATATTATCTTAAATAAGATTAAAGGTTCTTTTTTTATTATTTACCATAATAATTTTTTAATATTACTTATATCGATACTTCTTCCTGAAAGAATAGGGGTTAAGTTTATTTTTTTATTTATTGTATTTACCTTAATTCCTATTGAAAGAAAAAATCAAAAGAGATTATCACTTAATAATGAAACAAAATTTATTTTAGGGATACTTATTTTTATTTTTTTATATAGTACTCTAAGTTTACTATGGTCAAGTGAATTTTTGTTAGGAATAAAAGATTTAGAAAAAATAACTTCATTTATATTATTTCCCATTCTCTTTTTATTTAATAGAAATAAAATTAGGGTTAATTATAGGTGTGCTTTTAAAATATTTTTAATTTCTATAAATATTTTATTACTGTTATGTTTTGCTATTGCATTTTATCATAGCTTAATAAATGTAGGATTTCAAAAGTGGCCATTTAAGTATTATAACTTTACTTATTGGGTGGATTTTCATCCAGGATATTTGTCATTACTTTTATTGTTAGCATTAGTTATTATCAAGTATGGATTGATAAATATGAGGGTGGGAAATAATGATCATATTTTTTATCTTACTTCTTTTATTTTTTTATCATTTTCTTTATTTTTTATTGGTTCTAAGTTTGCCATAATCACATATTTTCTTAATACATTTTTATTTTTTTGTATTTATTTTAAAAGGCAAAGAAATATTGTAGTATCTATTTTCGTTATTTTATTTTTATTGATTATATCTAGCTTAGTTTCTATGAACACAAAGAATAGGATATATGATATATATAATTCTTTTGAACTTAGAAAAGAGATTAATCAAGCTTCAATTAATTTAATCTCAAAGCGACCTATAATTGGATATGGTTTTGGTTCTGTTAATAATGAACTTCTGTCTGAATATGAAAAGCTAAATATTGAGCCTGCATACAACGATAAGTTAAACGCTCATAATCAATTTTTACAAACCTTCCTTTCAACAGGGGTTATTGGATTTGTAGCATTGATTTCTATTTTCTACTTTCTACTTAGAATGCCTTTAAACAGACAGTTTAACACATTGTTAATGCTTCAATTTTTTATTTTTTTCTTAACAGAATCTGCCTTAGAGAGGCAGAGAGGGATAGTTCCATTTATGATATTTATTCTTTTATTAATAATGTTGCAATCTAATAAATTAGATAGTTATTATTTTGAAAATAAGAATCTAAACTAAATAGGTGCCAATACTTATTACGATGGTAGAAATGTATAAAAGAATATTAACATTATTTAGGAATGATTTTGCCAAATCAACGCTCTTGTATGGTTTTTCTACAGCTATAAATAAAGGTTTGATGTTGTTGTCTCTCCCTTTTTTAGGGAAAATATTAACGCTAGAGGAATATGGGGTCTGGGCACTCATACAAATAATAATCTCCTTAGGAGCTCCGGTATTATCATTAAATGCTTTTTCAGCTATCGTGAGGGAAGGAGTAGGGAATTCTCACAAGGGTTTTACAGTTTTTTGTAGTTATTCAAAGCTAACAATTATGCTTATAGTCATATTAGGCTTAGTAATCTATCTATTTTGTGAGGATATTATAATTTTTAGTTTTTTACTTATAGGGTTAGAAGCTTTGCAATTCTGTATATTAGGTTATTACAGATCTCAAGACAAACATTTATTATATTTTAGTGTAAGTTTATTAAAATTAGTGTCATTATTGATATCAACAATATTATTATGGAATGAGCACAACCTAATATTATTAATAAAATATCAATTTAAGATAGGTTTTATTCTTCTTTTATTTTTCTATATAAGTTGTTTTATAATTAATAGAACTAAATTAATAAAATTAATAGGACTCAATAGGATATTAATATTTTCTATTTTATTAATCCCCCATGGTATTTCTCAGTGGGTGCTAAGTGGTTCAGATAGGATAATTATTGAATGGTTTTTATCCGATATCGAACTTGGAAAGTACAGTTTGGCATATTCAATAGCGATGTCTCTTATGGTTTTAAATAGTGGGTTAGGTCTAGTTATGCCTAATTTTATAATCAGAAATTATGATAAATGGATTGATGGGGTTTTAAAAAGTAAAGTTATTATAGGATATAGTTTTTTGACAATGATACTGGCAATAGGAATGTTTTTATCTCTTCCATATTTGGGAGGTATAATTTCGATTTTTAAAAATATAAGTTCTTCAATAGGGATGATGATTCTAACATTGTACATGGGTTTGTATCTGCTTGGAATCTATTACTTATATATTAATGTTCTCTTTTATCATAAAAAATCAAAAATGATTTCTTACGTGACTATAATGTCATCAATATTAAATGTAGTGTTAACTATTTTTATGGTTATTTATATTGGTGTATATGGAGCAGCTTTATCAACATTTATATCTTATTTATTTTATTGTGGAAGCTCAATTTATGTTGCTAGAAAAATAGAGCCTATAATCTCCAAAAATATTAAAAAAGAACTGATAATAATTGTTGTCTCTTTCTTACTAATATTTAGTATATCAAGCTTAATAATATATAATTATTAAACAATCCATATTAAAATAATTATAATTAATTCAATAACTTTAAAATGGACCTTGTTAATTACTTAGATTTATCTGTACATTTGAAAAAAATATATAGAGCTTAATTTAAATAAAGTTAAATGATGTTTAAAGACAAAATACTTTTAATAACTGGTGGCACAGGTTCTTTTGGGAATGCTGTTTTAAATAGATTTCTAAATACCGATATAAAGGAAATTAGAATTTTCTCTAGAGATGAGAAAAAACAACATGATATGCGATTAAAATTAAATAACCCAAAAATAAAGTTTTATATTGGTGATGTCCGCAATTATGATAGTATTGAGATGGCTATGCGGGGAGTTGATTATGTTTTTCAAGCAGCAGCACTAAAGCAGGTTCCTTCATGTGAATTTTTTCCTATTGAAGCCACCAAAACAAATGTTCTAGGTACTGAAAATGTATTAAAAGCTGCAATAGTAAATAAGGTTTCGAAGGTAATTTGTTTAAGTACGGATAAAGCTGCTTATCCTATTAATGCTATGGGAATGAGTAAAGCATTGATGGAAAAAGTAGCAGTGGCTGCATCTAGAAATTTAAATGAAACAGAAACAACAATATGTTTAACAAGATATGGAAATGTTATGGCATCGAGAGGATCGGTAATTCCACTATTTGTAGAACAAATAAAGTCAGGAGAATCAATTACTATTACAGATCCAAATATGACACGTTATTTAATGACTCTTGAGGATGCAGTTGATTTAGTTTTATTTGCTTTTCATAATGGGAAACAAGGTGATTTATTTGTACAAAAAGCACCAGCTTCTACAATTGAGGATTTAGCTAAAGCACTTTTAGAGATGTATGGTTCCAGTAATGAGATAAAAATAATAGGTACACGTCATGGAGAGAAGTTATATGAAACATTGTGTACTAGAGAAGAAATGTTGAAAGCTATAGATTTACCAGGGTTTTATCAAATACCTGCTGATAATAGAGATTTGAATTATGCTCAATATTTTTCAGAAGGTGATGAAGAAATTGCATTAATAGAAGATTACAATTCTCATAATACCAATAGACTAAATGTTAATCAGGTTAAGCAACTTTTATTAAAACTACCTTTGATTAAGGAGGATATGGATAATTTTATAAAAAATAAATAAATGGTAAATGTAGGGATTACTGGTCATAACGGATTTATAGCTAAGCATCTTTTAAATACAATCTCAATAAGAGAAGAATATGAAATAGTGCCATTTGAAAGAGAATTTTTTGATAACGAAGAATTATTAAATAAATTTGTTAAAAGGTGTGATGTGATTATACACCTAGCTGCTTTAAATAGGCATGAAGATCAAGATGTTATTTTTAAAATTAATACTGATTTAGTAAAAAAAATCATTAATGCTTTAAAAGTAACTAATAGTATACCCCATGTAATATTTTCATCTTCTGTACAGGAAGAGAATGATAGTTTGTACGGAAAATCTAAAAAATATGGTAGAGAATTATTTATTAATTGGGCAAATAATTCAAATGGTAAATTTTCGGGTTTAATAATACCAAATGTTTTTGGTCCATTTGGTACTCCTTATTATAATTCTGTAATTGCAACCTTTTGTCATCAATTGGTTAATGGTGAGTTGCCTAAAATTATTAAAGATTCAGAGTTGAAAACAATATATATTTCAGAATTAGTAGATCAAATTTTAATTGAAGTTAATAATAATAAATCAAATTTTGAGTGTATAATAGCCGAAACTAATAAAATAAAAGTTTCTAAAATACTTGATTTATTAAAAACATATAAAGAGAAATATTTTGAGAAAGGTGAGATTCCATATTTTAGCGACATATATGAAATAAATCTTTTTAATACTTTTAGATCATATATTAATATAGAATCATTTTTTCCAAAACAATATCAAAAGCATAAAGATGATCGTGGAACCTTTGTTGAGATAATTAGATTACATAGTGGTGGACAAGTTTCATTTTCAACCACAAAATCAAATGTGGTAAGAGGGAATCATTTTCATACAAGGAAAATTGAAAGATTTTCAGTAATAAAAGGAAAGGCTCTTGTCCAACTTAGAAAGATTGGAGATAAAAAAATATATGAGTTTTATTTAGATGGAGATACACCATCGTATGTAGATATGCCTATATGGTATACTCATAATATTAAGAATATAGGTGAGGATGTGTTGTACACAAATTTTTGGATCAGTGAAATTTATAATCCAGATAATTCCGACACATATTTCGAAACCG
Organism: Galbibacter sp. L-19; assembly: GCF_056857615.1. Lineage (NCBI taxonomy): Bacteria > Pseudomonadati > Bacteroidota > Flavobacteriia > Flavobacteriales > Flavobacteriaceae > Galbibacter > Galbibacter sp. L-19. The sequence goes on along the minus strand of NZ_JBSXNL010000049.1, from coordinate 61,858 downwards.
TTTAATAATAAGTGATGAATAAACTTAAAGTAGTAACAGTAGTAGGCACACGACCTGAAATCATACGTTTATCTCGGGTTATAAGCGCATTAGATAAGTCAGAAGCGATTGATCATGTTTTTATACATACTGGTCAAAATTATGACTATGAACTCAATCAAATTTTTTTTGAGGATTTAGGAATCCGAAAGCCTGATTATTTTCTTGAAGCAGCAGGAGAAACAGCTACAGCTACGGTAGGGAATATTTTAATAAAAATAGATCCTCTGTTGGAAAAATTAAAACCAGATTCTTTTTTAGTATTAGGAGATACAAATTCTTGCCTCTGCGCTATTCCTGCAAAAAAACGTCGGATACCAATTTTTCATATGGAAGCAGGTAATCGCTGCTTTGATCAACGGGTGCCAGAAGAAACTAATAGAAAAATTGTAGATCACCTAAGTGATGTTAATTTAACTTATAGTAGTATTGCAAGAGAGTACTTGTTGAATGAAGGGTTACCTGCGGATAGAATAATAAAAACAGGCTCGCCTATGTTTGAAGTTTTACATTGTTATCTATCTGATATAAAGCGATCAAGAGTATTAGAGAAATTAAACATAGAAAAGGAAAAATATTTTGTAGTTTCAGCACATCGGGAAGAAAATATTAACTCAGAAAAAAATTTTACAGGATTGATTAATAGTTTAAATGCAATTGCTGAAAAGTATTCCTTTCCTATAATAGTATCTACACATCCGCGAACTAGAAAAATGATTGAAAAGAAAAATGTAAAAGTACACTCTTTGGTACAATTTTTAAAACCACTAGGTTTTCATGATTATAATGCATTACAACTTAACTCTTTTGCAGTTTTGTCTGATAGTGGAACTATTTCAGAAGAATCATCAATTCTTAATTTTAGAGCCTTGAATATACGAGAGGCTCATGAACGCCCAGAGGCGATGGAAGAAGCGAGTGTAATGATGGTAGGTTTATCTCCTGAGCGTATTTTACAGGGATTAACCCAAGTTTTACAGCAAAAAGTAGGAGCAGGAAGGAACTATCGTCAAGTACTTGATTATTCAATGCCAAATGTATCTGAAAAAATGGTACGTATTATAATAAGTTATACAGATTATATTAGAAGAACTGTTTGGAGTGAAGGAATTTAAGAAAGTAAAAATTTTAATTATTACTCAATACTTTTATCCAGAAAACTTTAAAAGTAATGATTTAGCTTTTGAGCTAAGAAGTCGTGATCATGATGTGACAGTGTTAACAGGTTTGCCAAATTATCCAGAAGGAAAAATATTCAAAGACTATGGGTGTTTTAAAAATAGGAAACAAATTATTAATGGCGTTAAAGTAATAAGGTCTTTACTATTACCTAGAGGGAACGGAGGTGGCTTTAGATTATTTGCAAATTATTACAGTTTCGCTTTTTTTGCATCTGTGAAAGCTTTTTTTTTAGGATTAAGTAATCGTTATGATGCTGTTATTGTTCATGAGCCCTCTCCGATTACACAATATTATCCAGCCTTATTAATTAATAAAATATGGAAAACACCTGTATATTTTTGGGTAATGGATCTTTGGCCAGAAAGTCTAGCTATTGCTGGGGGGATTAAAAATAAGTTTATTTTAAGTTATTATGCTAAGGTTGTTAAAAGATTTTATAAAAATTCAGAAAAAATATTAATAACATCTAAAGGTTTTAGACATGCAATTAATGAAAAAGGTGATTTTAACAATAAAATAATTTATTTTCCAAATTGGGCAGAAGATTCTATATCTGAAGGGAATAAAGATTATCATATACCATCTCTGCCAGAAGGATTTAAAGTAATGTTCGCAGGTAATATAGGGGAAGCTCAGGATTTAGATAATGTTATGAATGCAGCTCTTAAATTAAACAAACATAAAAAAATAAAATTCATTATAGTGGGCGATGGTAGAAAAATGTCATCTGTAAAGCAATTTGTTGATCAAAATAATTTACAAGAAACTGTTTATACTATGGGAAGATTTCCAGTAGAAGCCATGTCTAGTTTTTTTGATAAAGCAGATGTAATGCTAGTTACATTAAAAGATGACCCCATATTTAACCTTACAGTTCCAGCAAAAATGCAGGCTTATATGAGTGCATCGAAACCAATAATTGCGATGTTAAATGGGGAGGGGGCAAATAATATTATAGAAGCAGATTGTGGGTTTACAGTTCCAGCAGGAAATTATTCTATTCTTGCAAAAACAATATTGAATGCTTCTGAGATGCCATCTGAGGAGCTTAAAATATTAGGTGATAATAGTAGATCCTATTATGAAAGTAACTTTAAAATGACTACGTGTATAACTAATCTTGAAACTATAATTGCGAAAAATTTATGACCTGTTTTAAATTAAATATATTATGAAAATATTAATTACAGGAGTGACTGGATTTGTTGGAAAGCATCTTGCTTCATATTTGAGAGATAGAAAGTGTAAGATAATGCCTATTTCACTACGAAAATCAGATTGGATAACAGAGGTGTGTAATAATAAAGCAGATGCTATAATTCATTTAGCAGGAAAAGCGCACGATACTTCCAATTTATCAAATCCAGAGGAATATTATAAAATAAATAGAGACCTTACGATAGAAGTGTTCAATTATTATTTAAAGTCTGATATTAAAGACTTTTTCTATTTTAGTTCGGTAAAGGCTGTTGCTGATTCTGTCGACGGTGTTTTGATGGAAAATGAAGATGCGAATCCCATCACTCATTACGGAAAGTCAAAATTGGAAGCTGAGCAATACCTGCTAAGTCAAAATCTTCCAGTTGGAAAGCGTTTGTTTATTATTCGTCCTTGTTTGATTCATGGACCAAGCAATAAGGGAAACCTAAATCTTTTATATAAAATCGTAGAGAAAGGGTTGCCTTGGCCACTTGCAAAGTTTCACAATCAGAGATCTTTTCTAGGAATTGATAATTTAAATTACCTTATTCATCAGATGCTCTTAAGGGATGATTTACAGTCAGGAATTTATAATTTTGCTGATGACGAAGCTATTTCTACCAATGAATTAATTATAATAATAAATAAAGCTTTAGATAAAAAAGAGAAACTTTGGAAAATTCCTGAAAATTTAATTGAAAAATTAGTAAGTATAGGTAATGTATTGAAGTTGCCATTAAACTCTGAAAGACTTAAAAAATTAACAGAGTCCTATGTTGTTTCAAATCAAAAAATAAAATTGGCATTAGGATTAGAAAAACTTCCACTGTCTACTGAAGAAGGATTAATTAAAACGATTAAAAGTTTTAAATCAAAAAAATAATTTTAAAATCTTGACATAATAACACTTAATTTATGATTCGTATATTCGACTTCTTTTTTGCATTTCTAGGCTTATTGTTTCTTTGGCCAATATTGTTAATTCTTTACCTTATAGGGTTATTGGACACTGGTTCTCCTATTTTCGTGCAAAAAAGGGTAGGGAAGTTCAAAAAACCATTTAAGCTAATTAAATTTAGAACGATGCATGTGAATACTAAATCGGTTGCTACCCATTTATCAAATCAGTCATCAGTTACAAAGTTTGGTAGTTTTCTAAGAAAGTCTAAGCTGGATGAGCTTCCCCAATTAATTAATGTTTTGATTGGAGATATGAGTTTAGTAGGACCACGACCGAATTTATTTAATCAAGCTGAATTAATTGAAGAACGAGATAAAAGAGGAGTTTATAATGTGGTTCCAGGTATTACTGGTCTTTCTCAAATAAATAAAATTGATATGTCTACACCAAAAGTATTAGCAGAAAAAGATGCTGAGATGCTTAAAAGTTTAACGATAACAAATTATTTTAAATATATTTTTGCAACAGTAAGTGGAAAAGGGCAAGGAGATAGAATTCGAAAGCAATAAATATTGTATTCCAACTTAACTAATAACGAAAGAGAAAGAATACAGAGAGTTGTAGAAAAAGTTGTATATTCGTAGCACGTAATTGTGGTTTATTATGTCTTATAATATTAAAGATAAGCTAGACTTATCTAAATTAGGTTTTTTACCCAGATGGGGAGTGTTTTTTATTGATGTGTGTATATGCTTGGTAGCACTTGTGTTATCAATGCTCGTTGCACAGATGGATAAACCCTTAATTCAAATTCAATCTAATTTAAATTTAATTGTTTTAATTGTTCTAGCAGTAAATAGTTTTGCATTTATAATATTTAGAACCTATGCAGGGTTAATTAGACATTCAGGATTTATAGATGCCATACGAATTTTATTAGCTGCTATATTTACCTTTACGGTGGTAATGGCAATTAACTACGGTTTTTATTTTAAAACCAATGCTTATTTAATGCCCCGTTCTTTTCTCATTCTTTATTTTTTAATCTCGTTTTCATTATTATTTGTATTTAGAATAGCAACTAAACAATTTTTTGAGTTTTTTATTAAATCAATAAGAGAAAAGGACTCCATTAAGGTGTTAATATATGGTATTAATTCTAATGCAGTATCTGTTGCGAGTGCATTAAAATCTGAAAGTCCATCTAGATTTCATGTAGTGGGTTTTATTACAGATGAGAAGAAAAATACAAATAAAAGAATTTTAGGGGAGCCTATAATCTATTTGAGTAAACGTATCTCTGTGTTAATGAGATTTCACAAAGCACAAGGTGTCATTTTAACAGATAATTCGATTTCTTTAAAAAAGAAAAATAAGATTGTTGAAGATTGTATTCAGAACAATATGAGTGTCTTTATGGCTCCGTTAGTTTCTGATGTTGAGGATGAAAAAGTCTCCAGTAAAATTGAAGCAATTCAAATAGAAGATTTATTGCCAAGAAAAGCAATTAACTTAAATATCTCTTCAATTTTAAAAGATATTGAGGGCAAGCGAGTTTTAATTACTGGTGGAGCAGGGTCTATTGGAAGTGAAATTGCAAGACAGATAGCTCTTTTTAACCCAGAAAAATTGTTTGTATTAGATCAAGCAGAAACACCGTTACATAGTGTTCACCTTGAACTTGCTAATAAGCATCCAAATTTAAAATTAGAGGTTGTATTAGCAGATATTCGTAATAAGGATAGAATTACAAACTTTTTTAGAAGCTGTCGTCCTCATGTAATTTTTCATGCAGCAGCATATAAACATGTGCCACTTATTGAAAATAACCCTACAGAGGCTGCTCTAGTTAATATAGAAGGGACGAAGCATTTAGCAGATCTTGCTTTAAAGTTTCAAGCAGATAAGTTTGTTATGATCTCTACAGATAAGGCGGTTAATCCAACAAATATTATGGGTGCATCTAAGAGGATTGCAGAAATGTATGTGCAATCTTTATATTATAAAGCACAAAGAGAAAATCCTGAGTGCACAAAATTTATAACTACTCGTTTTGGAAATGTTTTAGGATCTAATGGTTCTGTAGTTCCTTTGTTTAAAGAGCAAATATCTAAAGGTGGTCCAGTAACAATTACTCACCCCGAAATTATTAGATATTTTATGACTATCCCAGAAGCTTGTCAGTTGGTAATAGAGGCTGGAAGAATGGGAAGAGGAGGAGAGATTTTTTTATTTGATATGGGAGATCCTGTTAAGATATTGGATTTAGCTAAGAAAATGATACGACTTGCTGGCTATACCCCTGATAAGGAAATTAAAATTAAAATTACGGGGCTACGCCCAGGAGAAAAGTTATTCGAAGAGCTTCTGAGTGATAAAGAAAGAACGATGCAGACTCATCATGAAAAAATAATGATAGGTAAGGTTTATACCGATAATTATGACTTAGTTGATGAAAGTATATCAAGTATTGTCTCTAATGCTCGTAATAATAGAATAGACTCTATGATTATAGCAATGAAAAAGTTAGTACCTGAGTATAAAAGTCAGAATTCTATATATGAAAGCTTTGATGTAAAATTGAAAACAGTTTTTGATAAGAGTAAGCTATCATCATAATATTACTCCTCCTCAAAGAACGTACTATTTTAAGTAGTCGAGTTATTAAGAATTAGCTGTGCAGTATTTAGTCTTATGATTTGATTAAAAGATTAAAGAATTGAAAGATTGAAAAAGTCGGAAGTCCGAAGTCGGGAGACGGAAGTAAAAAGTTCGAAGGAAGCAAAAATAAAGAGTATAGAGTAAAGATTTTTATCCTTATGCTTTTTCGAATTTTCATTTTATCAAAAACTAAAAACGACAAACCATAAACCAACTGTAATCTGCTTACTGAATACTCCCGACTTCGGTCTTCCGACTTCAAACCTTTTTTACTTCCACATTTCCAAATCTCCAAATTGACATCTTTGTCCCTTTGCACCTTTGAACCTTTGCCACTTTGAGTCAAAAAGTTAATGAGTTAAAGAAGAGAAGAATATAGAATATAGAGGAAAGAGTATAGATTTTTGCATTCTTTTGAGAGTTTTTAGTTTGCCCTAAACCGTAAACTAGCTTAATTTAGGAAGTGTAAAAAAGAAGCTGGTTCCTTTGTTTACTGTAGATTCAATCCATAATTTGCCCTTATTCTTCTTAATCATTTCCTTACAAAGATTAAGTCCTAATCCGGTTCCTTTTTCATTATCGGTTCCGTAGGTAGAGTTGAATTGTGTTTTATTGGATAAGATGCTGTCTATTTCTTCTTGAGAGATCCCAACACCACTATCTCTGACTTCTACTTGCCAAAAACTATCATTTTCTGTTGCTAAAACCTCTATAATACCATTTGTAGGTGTAAATTTAATAGCGTTATTAATAAGGTTTCTAAAGACCATATTTACCTGATCTTCGTCCACAAAAACTTTAGCTTCATCAGGTATTTTATTATTAATAGTAATATCTTTTTTATGTGCCAATCCTTTTAATAATGAACTGGAATCTTTTGCAAAAGCCCCCAATTTACTTTCTACAGGATTGGAAATAGCACCTTTCATCTGTGCTTGTCCCCATACCAATAAATTATTTAATGTAAAAGAGACGCTTTTTACCTGCTCGCTTAGTTTAGGAGCAAATTGCATAAAATCTTTCGGCGATATCTGATTGTCTTTTAATAAATCAATAAGCGAGTTTAGAGAGGCTATAGGAGCCCGTAAATCGTGTGCAATTACAGAAAAGAATTTATTCTTAGTTTCATTGAGACTCTGAAGCTCTTGCTCTCTCTTTTTGAGTTCGTGATTCTTATTTGCCAGTAACCCATTTAATTTTCGCTCTACTTTTCTACTTCTCTGGGTAAAGAAAAGTACGGTTAATAAAATAATTACCCCGCCTGTGGAGAGATACATAAAGAGGCGTTGTTTATTATGCTGTTTTTGATTGTCTAATCTCAATTCATTTTCCATAGCAATGAAAGACATTTGAGCTTCATGAGCAGCTATACTCTTTGTGTTTTCATTGTTAAAAATACTGTCATTGTAACTTTTAAATTGCTCGTAATAAAATAATGCATGCTCAAAATCTAGCTTTCTTTTATATACTTTATAAAGAGTTTCGGAACACTCTTTAATATCTTCAAAAGAATTTAATTCTTTAGCAGACTTTAGTCCTTCTTCAGCATAAATTTTTGCAAGATCATATTCTTGCATCCCATTGTAGGTCTTGGCAATTCCATTTAACAAAGATGTTTTCTCTCTCTTGTCTTCAATTTTTTCGTATAAAGAAAGCGATTGCATAAATATATCTAGTGCTTCTTCGTATTTATTTATTTCAACATATAATTGTCCTTTTACTTTTAATGCATATGCCAACCAATCTCCAAATCCCAACTCCTTAAAAGTAAGAATAGATTTTTCTATGTTTTCTAGTCCTTTTGCATATTCTTTGGTTTTTAACTGAAAGCTAGCAATATTACTTAACGTTTGTGCACTTGCTAATTCACTATTTGTATGTTTGTTTATTTCTTGTGCTTTGTATAAAAAATCTAGAGCCTTTTTAAACTCTTGCTGCATTCCATATGTGATGCCTAAATTTTCATATATCAAACCTAAATATAAAAGTTCAGTTTCTGTTTTTTTAGCCTCATTCTCACCCATGCTTATTCCTTTTAAACTGGCTTCAACAGATTTTTTTATATCTCCGGAATATTCATAAAATGTGGCTAAATTACTGTATGCTATTAGTATATTTTTAAGCTGATTTAAAGCCATAGCTTTTTCAAGGGCTCGCTCGGCATACTTAATAGCTTCTTTATAATTTCCGATTTCACTTTCATAAAATCCTAAATTTATTAAAGATTCAATTTCTCCACTTTTATAATCAATAGTCTCAGATAATTTTAAGCTTTCTTCTGCATAATGTTTTATAGTGTCATTGCTAATATAATAGTTGCTAAGTACATATCTGTTAAGAAGATTTATGTAGGAGGTGTCTTTTTTTTGCGCTAAAGGAAGTTTCTTTTGTTGCGCAACTATTTTATATAGACTATCTATATTTTGCTTCTGACAAAAACTGACAGAGCAAATTAATAAACAAAATAATGTTATAAATAGTCGGTAATTCATTCGGGGACTTGTATCAACCTCAAATTTAATATAAAAAATAATTAGTTTGTATTATTCTGATGTTAAATACAACCTGAAAAAGTAACAAGTTATCTAGAAAGATTTATTTTTTTACATATTGAGTATGGTTTATCCTACTTACACTTGTTTTTGTTGTAATTTACTCAGTAGCGGGTATTTAGTATTTTAATCTTCATGAGGAGCTAATTTCCCAAAAGTCTGTCCTTAGTTTACCAAAGGACTCTGTATCGAAATGAGTTAAATTTGTTTGCTTTGAATATTTCCTATGCTCGCCCCGAGATAGAAGATTATTTATGTAGAAGCTTTACAGAATTAAAACATGCTTAAAACCTTACAATTTTGTAGGTTTTTTTGGGTTTTATAACTTTCCTTAGCTAACCAGAGTACTTATGCTAGCTTTTGCTGAAGGATGGTTTTGTGTGTTAGTTGTTTGAAACTTCGATAAGCTTGGTTTGATAACTGAAAAATATTTTTTAGATAGCCACATTTTTACTTCTAAAGTATAATAATTATCAGATTAGATTGTCTTTGCTTATTTCAGAATTAAACTTCCATTTTTTTGAGTTCGTTATAGTTTCTTTTTAACCTTCTCATTAAAATTCCATAAAGTAAAAAGTAGATTCCTAAGAAAAATCCAATAATAATTACGGTGCTAATAATGGAAACTCCAAAAATTATTAAGTAATCTTTTATGTCCGCATTGGCAACAAAAGAATTCCATCCTCCTTGCTGCATTACATAAATATAAATAATACAAGCTATCATTAAAACTCCTGCAAAGCTTAGGTTAAAAATGATATATTGACGAACAGTTCTGCGGGCTTTTATAATACTTTCTAATAAGCCTTTAACCGTAGAAGTTGTAGAAACTCTTTTGTAATTTTTATAAAAACGAAAGATAAAATATAGGGTAACGAGCATAGAGCTATATGTAACATAGTCTATTATTGAAGGCAAAGGAATTCCTTTTTCAAAAGAAGGATGATAAAATATACCAACTAGAATACCGAAGCCTAACTCTATTAAACTGATATAGAAAATCCATTTTATAGATGATGAAGATTTCTTCAACATCATGGCATATATAGTTTCATAGGAAAGCTTAGGAAGCTCTTTTTCCTTTTTCTGCCAGTCTTTTTTTAAAAATTCTAATTCGTCCATTAGGGGTTTAAAATATTTTTAAGTTTTGTTTTAACTCTATTCATCTTCACTCTTGCATTGACTTCAGAAATACCTATGGTGTCCGATATTTCTTTGTAATTTTTATCTTCTAAATACAAAAACACTAATGCTTTTTCAATGTCGTTTAATTGCTTAATAGCGTCGTACATTAATTTAAGCTGTTGTTCTTCTGTATCATCATAAGTTGTGGCTTTTACTTTATATAATACCGAGTCAAAATCTTGTGTTCGGATTTGCCGTTTTGATTTTCGGTAAAGCGTAATAGCTGTGTTAAGTGCAATTCTGTACATCCATGTGCTAAACTTAGCATCGCCTCTAAATTTTGGATATGCCTTCCATAACTGTATGGTTATCTCCTGAAATAAATCGTTGTGAGCATCAGTATTATCAGTATAAATCTTACATATTTTATGTACGATATTCTGATTTTCCTCAAGTTCAATAATAAATTTATGTTCAAGCTCTTTCGTCACAAAGGGATTAGTTAGTGTATTATTAGTAGCTAAAGATACTAGTTTGTTACAAGTTTATCTTAGAAAGATTAATATTCGCTTTTAAAAAGCGCTAACAGATTCATTTTTCTCAAAGAATAACTTTAAATTTGAGAATCAACTCATTCATACTTTTTGATTTTCAACTGAAATGTAAGATAATTTCATGCATTTTGTAGGAAATAAGAAGAAAGTTTGATTGTGTTCTATAAACAATTGTATATGAATATACCACAAACTAGCTACCCAAGAGTAGTTATTATTGGCGGAGGTTTTGGAGGTGTTGCTTTAGCAAAAAAACTAGCAAAGCAGGAAATGCAGGTAGTACTTCTAGACAAACACAATTACCATACGTTTCAACCTTTATTATATCAAGTCTCTACTGGCGGATTAGAGCCAGATTCTATAGCGTATCCAATTCGGAAGATTCTTTCTAAATACCCTAATTTTTATTTCCGATTGGCAAATGTTGAAACTGTAGACGCAGCAGAAAATACAATTCATACCGATATTGGTCCGCTTAAATATAATTATTTGGTATTGGCAACGGGTTCTTCTACAAATTTCTTCGGAAATAAAGAGATTGAAGCCAATAGTATGATTATGAAAACAGTTCCTGAAGCATTAAATCTAAGAAGTTTAATTCTTGAAAATTTTGAAGAGGCTTTACTTACAGATAGCATAGACCGACAAGATGCTTTGATGAATTTTGTTATAGTGGGCGCTGGTCCTACGGGAGTTGAACTAGCAGGAGCTTTAGCCGAAATAAAAAGAGGAATTCTGCCAAAAGATTATCCAGATCTCGACACGAGAAGGGCGCAGATTAATATTGTTCAATCTGGCGATATGATTCTAAAAGGAATGAGTAGTCAAGCTTCTAAAAAAGCTGAAGATTATTTAGAAGAATTAGGAGTTAATATTTGGAAAAATACACGCGTTACTGGATATGATGGAGACTTTGTAACAACAAATACCGATTTAAATTTTAATACCGCAACCCTTATATGGGCAGCTGGTGTTAAAGGGGAAACTGTTAAAGGAATAGATGCTAAAGATTGTATAACATTTAGCAATCGGTTTAAAGTAAATAATTTCAATAAAGTGGAAGGGTACGATACTATTTTTGCTATTGGAGATGTGGCATGTATGACTTCTGAAGCCTATCCGCATGGACATCCTATGGTAGCACAAGTAGCAATTCAGCAAGGAAAACATCTAGGAGAGAATCTAGTAAATTTTATAGAAGCAAATAAATCTATGAAGCCTTTTACCTACAAAGATAAAGGAACCATGGCAACTGTTGGTAGGAATAAAGCAGTGGTAGACATGCCAAAATATAAGTTCCAAGGAATGTTTGCTTGGTTTGTTTGGATGTTTGTTCATTTATTTTTTCTGATAGGTTTTAGAAATAGAGTAGTAGTTTTTACAAATTGGGTGTATAATTACATCCGTTTTGATAGAGAAGCTCGTTTAATTATTAGACCTTACAAAAAACAACGTGCAGCATTGTTGCGTGAGCTAGACAATAAACCTAAGGATATAGAAATGTCATAAATTATAAGTGGCTGTCTAAAAAAAATAATTTGTAGCTGTCAAAACTAAGCTTATAAAATTAGTCTTGACAAAGGAGTCTGTCAAATTAAGCCTGTAAAACCGAGCTTGCCAAATAGAGCCTGTCAAATTAAGCTTGTAAAACTTGTCAAACTGAGCTTGTCGAAGAAGTCTGTCAAAGAAGCCTGCCAAAGGAGCTTGTCAAACTGAACTTGTCAAAGAAGCCTGTCAAACTGAGCTTGTCGAAGTTTATTCATCATAGATATTTTTATAAGGACCGCCAGGAACTTCAAAAAACTTAGCATCTACATAACGGTAACCTTTATCTAAAGATTTAATTTTTAAAAGGTCTTCATCGGTTAAAGAAACATCATAGCTTTCTAAATTTTCTTTTATTCTTTTTGGGTTAGTCGATTTAGGAATCACAGCTGTTCCACAACTAAGATGCCATGCTAACAATACTTGCGCAGGAGAGCAATTATGTTTTTTAGCTATTTCTGTAATAACTTTATTTTCCAACAAACTAGGTTCGTCTTCTTTTTTCATGTCTTGAGATCGGTCTCCAGAGCCTAACGGAGAATAACCAGTTAAGATAATGGAATTAGTATCACAAAACTCTAAAAGCTCTTTTTGTTGTAATAAAGGGTGTAATTCTACTTGGTTTACTTCTGGGGGATGAGTAGCATCTACTAAAAGATCTTTTAATTTTTTTAAGCTGAAATTTGAAACTCCAATACTTTTTACAAACCCTTTGTTGTAGGCTTCTTCCATCTTTTTCCAAGTATTTATTATAGGAGCTTCTTCAGGACTTAAAAACTCATCTGCTTTGCTAGCAAAACCAACATCAGCTTTAAAAGCAACTGGCCAATGTATAAGGTATAAGTCGAGATACTTTAACTGTAAATCGGCCAAGGTTTTTTGTAATGCAGGAAGGACTTTATCACTTTCATGTGCATTATTCCATAGTTTAGAGGTAATCCATAGATCTTCTCTTTCAACCAAGCCTTGGGCAAATGCAGTTTTAAGTGCCTCCCCAACTTCTGCTTCATTTCCATAAACTGCAGCACAATCTATATGGCGGTAACCAGCTTTAATAGCTTCTATAACAGCATTGCCTACTTTTCCAGGTTCCGACTTCCATGTTCCAAGTCCGATAGCAGGAAGATTAAGGTCATTTTTTAATGTGTAAAATTTCATGGCTTATTTTTTAGTTTTTTATATACTAACTACTTCTAATCCCTTATTAAAGCTTAAGTTTTCTATGCGTACCTAAGTTTATCAAAGAGCCTTGCGTTGAGATAAACTCCATTTGTTTCAAACAACACATAAAGTTCTCAATAATATTACAGAATTTACAATAACAAAAAGTTAAAAATCGTTTCTCGGATGGTGTTTTTTAATAGTCTTAGCAAGGTCATTCCTGTCCAAATGCATATATACTTCTGTAGTTGTTATACTTTCATGACCTAGCATTTGTTGAATAGCACGTAAATCGGCACCACCTTGTAAGAGATGGGTGGCAAAAGAATGCCGGAAGGTATGCGGACTAATATTTTTTTTAATTCCTGCTTTTTCAGTAGCCTTTTTAATGACAGTAAATACCATAGCTCGTGTAAGATTTTTGCCTCTTCTATTGAGGAAAACAAAATCTTCATAATTTTTTTGAACATTTACATGAGGCCTAATTTCAGAAATGTAAATAGTAATGTATTTAATGGTTGAAGGAGCTACAGGTACAAAACGTTGCTTATCTCCTTTTCCGCTTACTTTTATAAAACCTTCTTCAAAAAACAAATCAGAAATTTTGAGATTTACAAGTTCAGAAACTCGAAGTCCGCAACTATAAAGTGTTTCAAGCATGGTCCGATTTCGTTCGCCTTCTGGAGTGCTTAAATCCAAGGTAGCAATAATTTGATCTATTTCTTCAATTGCTAACGTGTCTGGAAGTTTACGACCAGTTTTTGGAGATTCTATCAGTTCCATTGGGTTGTCTGGTCTGTAATCTTCAAAAATTAAATAATTAAAAAAGCTTTTTAATCCAGATATGAGTCGTGCTTGAGAACGTGGATTTATTGTCTTAGCCGTTTGATAAATAAAATCTTGTAGTGTTTGTGAAGAAATTTTAATAGGAGAAACTTCAATTTGGTGAAGCTCTAAATAGCGAATTAATTTTTTAATATCTAAACAATAGTTCTCTACAGAATTTTTGGAGAGCCCTCTTTCTATCCTTAAATAATTTTGATAATCTACAAGTGAATGACTCCATTTCATACTGTGAAATTAATAATAAATAATTCATATTGAATAATTCAAAATAAAAAAATTAGGACTGAATTCTGGGATTGGGTATACGTTTGATAATAGAATATACGTAAGCTTACAAGTATTGTTCCAGATAGTAAGCTTAGAAATGTTACCATGATGTTTTCTGTAGGGTATTTTTTCTGATGAATGTATAAAGAATGTGTGTTAAAAATATGAGAGTATTTTGCTCCCGTTTTTTTATGATTATTTCTTTACTTTTACTGAAAAGACTAATAAATGAAACCCTCATTGAGGGATTTATTATGGACAAAATAATTACCCTCTCAAAAGGAAATGAATAAAGGAAGGTTTATGAGCGGTAGTGATTCTTTACTTAATTTTATAAAAAACTGATAACAAACTATTTAACGTCAATATATTTGTATGAAACTTATCATCATCAACGGGCCTAATTTAAATCTTCTTGGTAAGCGTGAACCTGAAATTTATGGATCGCAAACTTTTGAAGACTATTTAAATTTACTTCAGCAAAAATTTAAAAATATTACTATTGAGTATTATCAATCAAACGTAGAAGGCGAATTAATTAATAAATTGCATGAAGTAGGCTTTGATTATGATGGAGTAATTCTTAATGCTGGGGCATATACGCATACTTCCATCGGGATAGGAGATGCTATTAAAGGAATTACCACGCCTGTTGTAGAAGTTCATATCTCTAATACTTTTGGAAGAGAGGAGTTTCGCCATCAATCGTACATATCTCCAAATGCTAAAGGGGTTATACTTGGGTTTGGAATGCAAAGTTATGACTTAGCAATACAAAGTTTTTTGAATGTAAAATAGGACTAGTTTTCTTAATTGTTTATCTTTTTTAAATCGTAACTTTCTATACGAATCATAATTCAATGTCATATAAAACATATTTTAATTGGAGTACTGGAAAAGACAGTGCTTTAGCGTTATATAAAACCCTTCAAAACCCATTATTTGATATTGCAGCTTTGGTTACTACTGTAAATTCTGATATGGAGCGAGTTTCCATGCACGGACTTAGGAATGGGCTTCTGCTTAAGCAAGCAAAAAGTATTGAAATTCCGTTAAAAATAATTTCACTTTCTGGTAATGTATCCATGACTACTTATGATGAAACTATGAAAACTGCCATGAATGAATTAAAGTCTGAGGGATTTACGCACACAGTTTTTGGAGATATTTTTTTAGAAGATTTAAAACAATACCGTGAGCAAAAATTAAACGAAGTTGGAATTCAAGCTGAATTTCCTCTATGGAAAGAAAATACTAAGAACCTTCTTGAAGAATTTATTAGTTTAGGTTTTAAAGCCATTACAGTTTGTGTAAATGCAAAACTACTTGATGAATCTTTTGTGGGGAGGATTATAGATAAACAGTTTCTGGAAGATTTGCCAAGGGGAGTAGATCCTTGTGGTGAAAATGGCGAATTCCATACGTTTGTTTTTGATGGTCCTATTTTTAAAACTCCAGTAGATTTTAAAATTGGAGAAAAGGTTTTAAGGAGCTACCAATCTACAGAAGATGAAGAAGATCAATGTTTCCAAACCGATGACAAATTGAAATGGGATACTTCTTTTTGGTATTGCGATTTATATGTATGAGAGCGTATAAACAAAATGCCCCGTAAAGATGAATCCTTACGAGGCATAAATAAAATCTATAAATAAAATGTGTTAATTAAGCTGAAAAAAGTTTTATAGATTTATTAAAATTTGTAACCAACTCCCACTTGAAAAGTATGATTTTTTAATTCTGTTCCTTTAGAAAGATTATCCTCTTGCGCAATATTTATAGCACCTAAATTGTAACGTCCATCAAAGAAAAGTCCGTTGTTAAACTCATAACCAAGTCCAAAGTTCACTCCAAAGTTTACATCAGTAATGTATTCGTTGATGTTTTCTGTTTCGTCATAAAGCGTATATCCATAACTTCCAACTTCAGTTTTTTGATCTGCATTTAATAAAAAACCAACTTGTGGACCTACTTGAACATTTAAACCATTGTAAATTTTATATTTAAACATAACAGGAACGTTTAAGTACTCTAGTCTTAATGTATATTCTTCTGAAGAGACTCCAGAAGCATCAAATGTTTTAAAAGTTTCATGTGCTCCTTGAGAAGAATATAAAACTTCTGGTTGGATAGAGATTCTATCGGTAAGTCCAACTTCAACAAAAAGACCTCCATATAAACCTACTCTATAATTGTCTACTTCTGTATCTCCACTAATATTTGAAAAGTTTGTACCAGCTTTAATACCATAATTAATTTTTTGTGCATAAGTAGTTGTTATAAAACCTAACATAGCTACAGTCAAAAAAAATAATTTCTTCATATTCATTATATTTTAATAATTGGTTGCAAATATATGTAGATTAAATTCTTAATTAAAAAGATTTTAATCTCATTTTTATAAAGAAAAATCCTAGTAATTGCTAGTCAACGTATTACATAAATAATTTAACATTTATTCTATAATTGCGATTTTAAGCTACAACGTTTTCGTTGATATGTTTTGATTTTAGGGAAAGGGTAGTTCAATTCTTCAATGTATAAATTGGAATAAATTGAGTTGCTTCTTTTAATGTCTAGAAGCGTAGTGGAAGGGGATTAATTTTCTCTTTAGAGGAAATAAAAAATCGCCACTTGAAAACTTTCAAATGGCGATTTAATAAAAAATATATTCTTATTATAAATGAATCACTTCATCATAAGCATCGGCAACTGCTTCCATTACTGCCTCACTCATAGTTGGATGAGGGTGAACAGCTTTTAATACTTCATGCCCAGTAGTTTCTAGTTTTCTAGCAACAACCGCTTCAGCAATCATATCTGTAACTCCAGCTCCAATCATATGGCAGCCCAGCCATTCTCCATATTTTGCATCAAAAATAACTTTTACAAAACCATCTGGTGTTCCAGAAGCTTTTGCTTTTCCACTAGCTGAGAAAGGGAATTTACCAATCTTAAGTTCGTAGCCTTTTTCCTTAGCTTGTTTTTCAGTTAATCCTACAGAAGCAATTTCTGGGGTAGCATAGGTACAACCAGGAATATTTCCATAGTCTAAAGCTTCTACATGCATTCCAGCAATTTTTTCTACACAAAGAATTCCTTCAGCAGAAGCAACGTGTGCCAATGCTTGTCCAGGAGTAACATCACCAATAGCATAATATCCTGGGATATTTGTTTGGTAATAATCGTTAACCAAGATTTTATCACGGTCGGTAGCAATACCTACATCCTCTAATCCAATGTTTTCGATATTTGTTTTAATACCTACAGCAGATAATACTATGTCGGCTTCTATTACTTCTTCTCCTTTGCTAGTTTTAATTGTAGCTTTTACGCCACTTCCAGAAGTATCTACTTTAGTAACTTCAGCAGAAGTTTTAATTTTTACTCCAGCTTTTTTAAAGCTACGTTCTAATTGTTTAGAAACGTCTTCATCTTCAACAGGAACAATGTTTGGTAAGTATTCTACTACAGTAACTTCGGTTCCCATAGAGTTGTAAAAGTAAGCAAACTCAATTCCGATAGCTCCACTACCAACCACAATCATTTTCTTTGGTTGTTTAGGTAAGGTCATAGCTTCACGGTAGCCAATTACTTTTTTCCCGTCTTGTGGAAGACTTGGTAATTCTCTAGAACGTGCGCCAGTAGCAATAATAATATGGTCTGCACTATATTCGGTAGTTTTACCATCTTTATCTTTTACATCGATTTTCTTTCCAGATTTTAATTTTCCGAAACCTTCAAGAACATCAATTTTATTTTTCTTCATCAAGAATTGAACTCCTTTGCTCATTCCATCAGCAACATTCCGACTCCTTTTTACTACGGCGTCAAAATCTTTATCAACATCTTTTACCTTGATACCGTAATCGTCAGCATGTTTTAAATATTCAAAAACTTGAGCCGATTTTAAAAGGGCTTTTGTAGGGATACATCCCCAGTTTAAACATACACCTCCAAGGTTTTCTTTTTCAACAACAGCAGTTTTAAAACCGAGTTGCGATGCGCGAATGGCAGTAACATAGCCACCAGGACCACTACCCAAAACGATTACATCGTATTTACTCATATCGTAGATTTTTTGTTTATCTGAAAAATTTTGCGGTTACGAAGTTACGGAATAACTTTCTAAAGGGTAAATTTTTTTATGAAATTGGGAGGTTCTTCACAAACCAATGGAAAGAGGCAAATCTTATAACTATATTTAGCCGTCAAATTTATATGTTAAATAATTATAAATATGGCATAATAAAAGCTTAAAGGAACTATTTGGTTTTAGTTTTTAGTCTATTTTCGATTAAAATCCATAATATATGAAGCAAGTTTACATTACCATTTTTGTATGTTTTTTATCACTAAACACTGTTTTTTCTCAAAAAATAATTTCGGCTAAGGTAATAGATAGTACCACCAAAGAACCCATCCCTTTTGCAACCATTTCTTATAATAAAAAAGCAGGGGTAATAAGTTCCGAAGCTGGAGATTTTACCATCAATATTGATACAATAACTTCAGAGAAAGATTCACTGTTTATAAGTTGCTTAGGCTATAATCAAAAGAGCTACGCAATTAATAATTTCTCTGAAACTGCTATTGAGTTAAGCGCAGAAGATATTGAACTTGATGAAGTAGTTTTATTAAATAAACAGTATACCATAGATGAAATTCTGGAAAAAGTTAAAGATAGTTTGGAGATAAATTATGATACTGATTTTGTACAACAGCGTATATTTTTGAGAACTTCAGATTATACAAATGTTTTAGATAAAAAAGTGAAACTTAAAGAAAGTACTATTCCAGAAATAAATCAGCAATTTACAGATAGTATTGTCAATGCAATTCCAAAGAAATCTTCTTACCATACAGAGGTTTTAGGCGATTATTATTTAAAAATGGAGGAAGATAATCAATTAGCAAAACTCGATATTATTAAAGCATCAGAGCTTTATGATAAAAATAATCAGCTCTCTTTTGAGGGGGTTGAAGATAAGTTGCAAAAAATTATGCGAAAGCATGTAAAACGAGATTCCTATTTTAAAATAAAGTCGGGCATTATTGGCGCTAAATCAGAAATAGATTCTTCATTTTTTGAAGATGAAGCAATGGATACCATAGTAGAAAATAAACTTAAAAAAGAGAAAAAGAAAAAGGAGAATTTTTTAAAGTATAGAAGCTCCTATCTATCAAGTCTATTAAAAAAGAATTTTATTTATGAGGATAGCGATTTAAATTTTATACATAAATCTAGAAAGTATGACTTTACTTTAGAAGGACTTGTGTATTTACAAACGGATTTGGTTTATAAGATAAGGTTTGAACCAGATGGAGGTGCCGATTTTAAAGGGGTAATGTATGTTAATGCAGATGATTTTGCCGTTGTAAGACTGGATTATGAAAATGTAAAGCCTTTAAAAAAAATTAACCTCTTTGGGGTGTCCTATTTAAATTACTTACAAAGAGGAACTTTTTTATATGAAAAAAATTCAAGAGGAAAATACAGTTTAAAATATTTAGAAGAAGCAAATGCAGAAAAAGTAGGTTTTGATAGACCTTTATCTATTATTGAAAAAAATAAAAATGTTAAAGGCAGAAGAAAACAAAATGAAGTAGCAACTCATGTTAATTTCACTCTTCAAAATAGCATAAAAAATGAGCTTGTAATTTTTGAAAGTACTCCAATTGATAAAGAAATATTTGAGAAAATTGAAATAGAACCTACTATGATTCCGACTTATTTGCCAAATTATGATCCATCTTTTTGGGAAGGATATAATATTATAGCGCCAAATGAGGCTATTAAAAAGTTTAAGAGTGTAGAGGAATAAAGTTAGGGGAGAAATAAAATAACAAGGGCTAGCAATATTGCTAGCCCTTGTTATTTTATTATTTATTTTTTCTTAAAGATATAATCGTTTAAAGGATACAAAAATATTAAAAAGAAGATAACTCCAAAGGCGAGTTCATAAACTTCCCATTTTCTACTTGGAGGGATAATAGCTACTATAATTGTAGAAGCAATAAAAGCTATTGTTTGATGCCACTTTACAACTGGAACTGCAAACTTATCAACTAGGTTTTTAGCCCAATCTTTCTTTCTATAAAGTATAGGTAATACTAATAAATAAACAACCATAGCTACCATAAGAAGTTGACTAAAAATTATTTTATTAATTTTTTTACCACCTACTACCAAGTTGTGCAAATTGGTTTCTTTTTGAGCATTATTTTGCAAAAAGTAGTCTCCAGATTCGATTCCAAAAATGCGTTGTCCCCATGAAATTTCTTCTCCAGCTCCAAAAAAGAATAATAGGGCAAAAAGGAATACTCCAATTTTCCAAGTTAAAGATTTGCCTTTACTAATGGTAAACAATCTAAAGAAACAAAGTAAACTTACACATAAAAGCATAATTGCCGTTCCAGATTCTACAGTTTTATCTTCAGCCGCAAAAGTGTTGTCAAAATATTCTGGATTTGTAAACCCTAAGTATAAACTGAAAATAAAAATAATTGCTAAAAAAGCATATCCTAGTTTTTCGGTTTTGTTAAATATCATAATCAATCTTTTTTAATAAGGTAATAATTGCTTGTTAATCGGTTTTTATATGCGCGTTCCTCTGGATTGGCAGTATAATTTATATCGTACTCTTCTATTAATTTTATAGAATATTCAGTTTCAAAGATACGTTTTAATTCATCTTCTCTATCCTTATTAACTAAAATACCAAACTCACTTTCTTCAGGAAAAGTTATAGTTTCTCCATGTTTAATTTCAGGAGCGGAATATCCTAAGTGCCAGATCATTTCTGGAGCAGGTTCTCCTAATGAGTACAGTTTTAAGTTGGTTTTTAAGGTGTTGATATTGTTAAAATTCTGATTGGTATTAAAGGTTTTAGCTAAAGGAAAGCCAAAAACTAATATTGTAAGAATAAATGAAATTACGAGGAAAAATACGTTTTCTATATTTTTTTTTCGCAGAAAATAAAAAATGCAGACTCCAATAGTAAAAAGGAATACAGATGTTAAAATAAAACTGATATAGAAACCGTCGAGTTTATCTTTTAAAAAGATAAAACCACCAATTGGAAAAGCAACCCCAATAAGCCCTATTAATATAAAATTAAAATAAACAGGGATTTTTTCACCTCTTTTAAGTTCTTTAAAATGAAGAATTAAATATTCCATATAAAATGAAGTATTTAGCGCCATTGGGATTAGAACAGGCAATAAATATCTCGATTTCTTTTCAGGAATTATAGATAATAAAACTACAGAAGCAAGAGTCCAAGCTAATGCAAAAGTGTATCCTTTTTTATTACTTACTTTATTTTTTAAATATGGATAAAGGAGTGCTACAAAAGCGGGGATTGTCCATATTCCGCTTTGTGTAAAGAAACTCCAATAGTAATAAAATGGACGTACATTATAGCTTGTCCAATTTCCAGCCTCTTCTTTTGCGATATCTAAAAATGCTTGTGGGTCGGCATATCTAACGTAGGCAAACCAAGAAACTCCAATAATAAGCCCTAAAATTAACATCGCACAAAATGGAAGAATTTTACGCTTGCTAATATTACTTCTGTATGCTATACCGTAAGCTATTAAAAAAGGAAGCCATAAGGCATACATAGAAACGGGACCTTTACTTAGAAAGGAAGCTCCAAAAAATAGCCCAGCAATTAAAGAATTCTGCCAGCATTTTTCTTGGTATTGTAGCATTTTAATTAAATGATAAATGCTAATTACCATAAAACTATGCGTAAAAATATCCCATTGCCCATTTCTACCTGAAAAAATAATATAAAAGGATGTGGCAAGAATTAAAGAAGCATAGAAGCTTAATTTTTTATTATTGAAAAGTAAAACTGCAATTTTATATAAGAAGAAAACTAATATAATAGCAGATAAAGCTGCGGGTAAACGTAAGGCAAATAAATTATGAACCCCAATTAAACTTGCGCTTATGGCGGTGAGCCATGTTGGTAATGGGGGTTTTTCATATCTAGGAAAATCGTTCATGGTGGTAAGTAGCCAATTCCCTTTATAAAGCATTTCTCTTGCTGTTACAAAGTTTCTAGCTTCCATTATATTTACATAAATTACGTCTAGGTTGCTTATGAAAATAGCTACACAAACTACCAGTAATATCTTAATCGAATGCTTTTCTATAAACTCAGTCATCTTGTTTTTTTAAAATAAATAGATTTCTAGCGTAGATAATTGTTCCTAAAGAATGTCCAACCAATAAAACAGGGTCTTTTCTGAAAATAGCATAACTAAGAATCAGCAAAGCTCCAACTAAGCTTAAAAGCCAAAAACCTGCGGGTAAGGAAGATTTTTTTCTTTTTTCAGAATATAACCATTGGTAAATAAATCGGAAGGTAAATAGAATTTGCGCTACTATTCCAAGAATTAATAACCAAATAGGAATGTCTTCATTCTTAAAAAGGTCATCTATATCGTATACGTTATTATTATACCCATAAATGATGATAAGAATTGGAAAAAAAAGTAAGAATATCCTAAGTAATTTAGGTGCTTTTTGCCACTCTCCTTGTAACTGTAAATTTCTAATATAGATAAAATAAGTAAGCATTTGTCCTAGCATAATGGCAAAATCATCTCTAAGCCATCCGTAAACAAATAATAGAAAAGAAGCAAATAAACTCAATTTCCAAAACAAAGAAGGAGTTAATACTTTTTTACTTTTTTCTGATGCTAACCATTGATAAATGAGTCTTCCTGAAAATAGAATTTGCGCTAGAAAGCCAATGGAGTATATAATCCAATTTGCCATTTATCCTTTTTTAGCAACCGTATAATTAATATACTTTTTCTTCATCCACAAGTAAGCAAAACAATCTTGAAGTGGCCCTATTAATCGGTTCCAAAAGCCAAATTTAGCCGTTCCAGCAATACGTGGGAAATGCTGTACCGGAATTTGAATAATCTTACCTTCTTGTAGTAAAATCATGGCAGGCAAAAACCGATGTAAACCATTAAACATAGGAATTCGTTTTGCAAAATCGGTTTTTATAACTTTTAATGGGCATCCAGTGTCGTCCATTCCATCGTGAGTAAAGGTTCTTCTAATTCCATTTGCAATGGTAGAAGACATGTTTTTAACAAAAGAATCCTTTCTATTAGCCCGAACCCCAGTTACTAAATCGTAGTGGTTTATATGGTTTAAAAGAAGATTAAAATCTTCCGGAGCTGTTTGTAAATCGGAGTCGATATATCCTAAAATCGGCGTATCTACATAATCAAATCCTGCTTTTATAGCAGCACTTAAACCTCTATTTTCTAAAAAAGAAATGTATTCAAAATTAGGAGAACGCTTACAAATAGTTTCTATAAGTTCCTGACTTTTATCTTTTGATCCATCATTTACAAAAAGAACTTTGGTAGACTTTGTGGCAATCTTAAAGTAATCGTTAAAGGCTGTTTCAACTCTTTCCAAGTTGTCTTCTTCGTTGTAAACAGGAACTATTATAGTAAACTCGTAATTCATATATTTAAAAGCTATTTTTTGAACATTTGAAGTTCAAAATATTTGCAAATGTAGGTATTTAAGACAATAATTATAATAAAGTAAGTAAATATTGAGCTGCAGCAAAAGGAGTAGTTTCGTTCAATTCAATAGCTTTTAACTGTAATTGTAACTCTTCTTTTACTTTTTTATGATGATAAAAATTAGATTTTAAGGAATCTTCAATAGTTTGATAAAGCCAAAATTTATTTTGTTCTATTCTTTTAATATTGAAATAATCATCACTTTTAGAAATTTTTAGATACGTTTCAATAAGACTCCATGCTTCATCAACTCCTTTATTTTCAATTGCTGAGGTTAATAACACTTTAGGAATCCATCCGTTATTTTTTGGAGGGTAGAGATGGAGCGCTCTTTTAAATTCTGTTTTTGCAATTTTTGCTTTTTGAAGATTGTCTCCATCTGCTTTATTAATTACAATGGCATCGGCAAGCTCAATAATTCCCCGTTTTATACCTTGAAGTTCGTCGCCAGCACCAGCTAATTTCAGTAATAAAAAGAAATCTACCATGCTATGAACAGCAGTTTCACTTTGTCCAACTCCTACAGTTTCTATTAAAATAGTTTTAAATCCGCAGGCTTCACATAAAATAATACTTTCTCTAGTTTTACGAGCAACACCTCCCAAAGAATTGCCAGCAGCAGAAGGACGGATATACACATTTCTGTTTTTTACTAAGTTTTCCATTCGAGTTTTATCGCCTAGAATACTTCCTTTGGTAACAGAACTACTTGGGTCTACCGCCAACACTGCAAGTTTATTTTTACTGGTTGCAATGGTGTTTCCTAAAACTTCAATAAAAGTACTTTTTCCCACTCCAGGAACGCCAGTAATTCCAATTCGAATTGAATTATTGGCATGAGGAAGGCATAAATTAAGAACCTCATTTGCTTTTGCTGTATGGTCGGGATTGGCACTTTCTATAAGAGTTATCGCTCTACTTAATGCAGTAATATCTCCTTTTATAATTGCGTGCGCTAATTTTTTAGCAGAAATGTCTTTGTTTCTTTTAGCTTTAAATTTAGCAATAGCAGCTGGGTTTGTAATTTCATCTATAGAAACCCCTTCTTGGTTTTTTAAAGCTGATTTATGTGGCTTTTTGGTTGACAATTTTGCTAAATTTTAAAACAAATTTAATAACTAAAATTATGATAATGTGTGTTATTAAAAGTATATTAGAGATGAATTATTAAAAATAGACAAATGAAAGCATTATACAAAGCTAGTGCTACAACCACTGGCGGAAGAGCAGGACACGTAAAGAGTGACGATGGTGTAATAGATATGAAATTGGAATTGCCTAAAGATTTGGGCGGTAACGGAGGTGCGTTTACCAATCCAGAACAGTTGTTTGCAGCTGGATACTCTGCTTGTTTTGGGAGTGCACTACAGCATGTAGCGAAAGAAAAAAAAGTTGATATTGGAACCGATTTTGATGTAAGAGCAACGGTAGGAATAGGAAAACATCCAGAACTTGGTGGATTTTTATTAGAAGTGGTTTTAGACGTTACTTTACCAGGAATTGATGAAGAAGTAGGAGAGGAACTTATTAATGAAGCTCATGAAGTTTGCCCGTATTCCAGAGCAACAGAAGATAATATAGACGTTACTTTAAATTTAATGGTATAATTAAATCTAAAATAGATAAAGTGTAGTCTAAAAAGTATGCAAACTATAAATTACTTTTTAGACTACACTTTTTATTTGATTATTTTATATTGAATGTCAAATAAGTTTCATTTTTATAGATATCTCCTTTTTTTAATAATGTAGAAGGAAAATCTTTTTGATTTGGTCCGTCAGAAAACTTTTCAGTTTCAAAACAAATACTTGGATACTTACCAAGAGGTTTGTTTGATATTTTGTTTTCGTCCATAGTTTCTGGAGTGTAAATTACAACTCCAGGCTGATTAGAGGTAACCACCATTTCAATACCTGTTTTTTTACTATATATAGTTGCTAACGGATTGTTTTCTTTTAAAACATAGGTGTCGTCTATGCCTTTAAATTCATAAGTACTTCCAATCTCTCTTTTTTCCCTAAAATCAAAATAGGTGTTGGCAACAGAAGTATACTTTCCTGTAGGAATAGCATCAGAATCTTTTGTAAGAATACTTTCAGCATTAATAAGTAATTCATGGTCTAAAATACTTCCTTTTCCGCTGAGGTTGTAGTAATTATGATTGGTTAAGTTTACAATGGTGTCTTGGTCTGTTGTAGCATCAAAAACAATGGAAAGCTGATTTTTAACAATTGTATAGGTAACAGAAACTTGAAGATTTCCTGGGTATCCTTCTTCCATATCGTTACTTGAATAAGAAAATTTTATACTAGGATTCTCTCCTTCGGAAATGCTTTCCATTTTCCAAGTTTTAAATGAGAATCCTTCTTTTCCTCCATGTAAATGAACATCATTTTTTGTGTAAACGCTGTAATGTTTTCCGTTTATTGTATAACCATCTTTATTAATTCTTCCTGCAAAACGTCCAACAGAAGCACCAAGGTAGGTTGGGTTGTGCTTATAGCTTTCTAAATCTTCAAAGCTAATAACCACATTTACGTCGTTTCCATTTTTATCTTTTGTAATAAGCTGATGAATTGCAGCTCCATAATCTATAGTTACTAATTTTATATAATTGTTTTCAATAGTATATTTTTTCATCACAATTAGAATTCTTTTTTATCCTTAGAGGGTTTAATGCCTTAGAGCCTGTTCTAAGTTTATTGAAGGGCTCTAAGTCGAAAATGAGTTAAATTTGTTTCAATACACTACTTTAGCTAAAGCTATATGGTAGTTGATGGAAAGGCTAAATTACAAAAAGTATAAGTGCATAATTGTAACTTTATAAAAATAAAATGCAACGTTTAATTTTTAGTGTCGTCTTTAAGATGATTAGTAACTAGTACCAAACCAAAAGTAACAAGCCGGCATGCTTGAAATAGATTTAATAGAAAAGTGCAAAAACAACGACCGTAAGTCGCAGATGAGACTTTACGATATGTATTGTGATGCTATGTTTTGTATAGCCATGCGCTATGTAAAAAGTACAGACGATGCGCAGGATGTTATGCAAGAAGCATTTATCAAAGCATTTCAAAAATTAAATCAGTTTAAAGCAGAAGTTACCTTTGGAGCTTGGTTAAAGCGGATTGTAATTAATAAATGTTTGGATTTTTTGAAGTCGAAACATCAATTGCAAGTTTCTATTGAAGAAACTAATATTCAGCTAGCAGATGATTCTGATTGGAGTGTGGATGAAGAAATTGATGTTTCTGAAGTGAAAAAAGCAATAGAAACGCTTCCAGAAAAGTATAAGTATGTTGTAATGTTGTATTTAATTGAAGGGTATGACCATGAGGAAATCTCGCAAATTTTAGAGATAAGCAATTCTACATCTAGAACTCATTTGTTAAGAGGAAAACAAAAGTTGAAATCGCTTTTAAAAGAAAAGGAATATGGCAAAAGATATTAAAGAATTGATGGAGAACGATTCGGAAAAACAGTTTTCTGAATTACCAAAAGGACATCGCAAACGTTTTGAAGAACTTTTAGACAAAGAACTTCCGCAGGAAAAAGAGGAAAAACCTTTTAGACTTTGGAAGATAGCAGCTACAATTGCGATAATTTTTGGGATAGGAATTACTGTTTATATGAATGAGGGAGATACTGTAGAAGAAACAGTGGTTGATACGCAACAGAAGAAAGAAAATTCTGAAGCTTCAAAAATTACATTAGGGGATATTTCTCCAGATTTAAAAAAGGTGGAGCAATATTATGTGGCTAATATCAACTTAGAACTTGCCGATATTGAATTAACAGAGGCCAATAAAAAGCTTTTGGATGGTTATATGAATAGGCTGTCTGAGTTGAATGATGCATACCAAGAGCTAACTTTAGAACTCAATGAAGTAGGGCCTAATAATCAAACCATCGAAGCGCTTATTAATAATTTGCAATTACGTTTACAGTTACTATATCGATTAAAAGAAAAGATTAAAGAACTTAAAGAAACTGAAAATGAAAAATTTAAAGACCAAAATGTATAGGTGTTCCGCATTTATAATGCTGTTCTCATTTTGTATGCAAGCCCAAAAGCAGGCTAAAAATTATAAAGAATCTTTTGAGGTAAATAAAGATGCTGTTGTAGAAGTTAATACTAGCTACGCAGATGTAACTTTTGAAACGTGGAATAAAAATAGAGTAGAAGTAGAGGCAACTATAGAAATAGAAGACGTTTCTAAAGAGGAAGCTGCAGCATATTTTAAGGAATGGGGTTTTGAGGCTGAAGGGAATGCTAACAAAGTAAAAATTTCTACTGCCAATGGAGTCCGTTGGTCGCAAGGAAATAAAGTAATTATGCTATCTGGAATAGGAGAGATGGATTTTGTTTTTCCAGATTCAATTCCAATGCCACCGATGCCGCCAATGCCTCCAATGGATTCTATGATGGTAATGGCTCCAATGCCACCGATGCCTCCACTACCTTTTAATTTTGATAGTTTTTCTTTTGATTATGAAGCCTATAAAAAGGATGGCGATAAATATTTAAAAGAATGGAAAGAGCAGTTTAATGAGAGTTTTGATGATGAAGTAAAGGCGAATTTAGAAGAGTGGAAGAAAGATGTTAAAGAGCAGCAAGAGGAATGGAAATCTTACAGAAAAGAAATTATAGATGTTGAGAAAGAAGCTAGAAAGGCTTCCGTAGAGGCAAGAAAAGCGATGCAAGAGGCTCAACAAGAAATTCATGAAATAAGAAGAAGTGCAAATTCAGGAAAAGGGAATCGAGTTTTTTATTACAATTCTAGCGAAGGAAACAATAATTTAAAAGTTAAGAAAACCATTAAGATTAAAATTCCAAAAGGAGTGAAATTAAAAATGGATGTGCGTCATGGAGAAGTAACCTTGGCAGATAATACAACTAATATAAAAGCAACCTTGTCTTATACAAGGTTGCATGCCCCAAGGGTGGAAGGTGAAAACTCGGTAATAACTGCCTCTTATTCTCCAATTTCTGTGGATTATTGGGAGGAAGGAGAATTATCTGTAAATTATGTGGAGTTGGTGTCGCTTAAACATGTTAACAGTATAAAATTAACCTCTAAATCTTCAAATGTACAGATTCAAGATTTTTTTGGAGATGCTATTATTAATGGGAGTTTTGGAGATTTGTCTGTTGATCAAATATCAAATAATTTTAATACCCTTAATATTATTTTAGATAATTCTGAGGCAGTTCTTACATTGCCTAAAGCTGCTTTTAACTTTTATAGCAATGCTTCAAATTCAATGATGAAATATCCAAAAGGGCTTACATTAGATGTTTCTAAACGCTATGATAATGAAGTTGCCAACGGCTATTATGCACAAAAAAATAGCAACAAAACTATTAATCTTGTTGCTACTTTTAGTGATGTTGTTTTAAAATAATTAATGTCCGATTAAAAATACAAGACCGCTTCGCTGTAAGAGAAAAGAACAAAGACTAAATCTTAACTATTACAAAATGAGAAACTTAAAGAAATAATATTACTAAACTCCTCTTTTTATTCATTTTTCTTAATAGCAAAGGGGGCTATTTTAAAAACCTCTATTAACCCTTGATATATGTGGAATGCAATAAACGCTGTCTGCTTTTATCGGACAACAATATATTAAAATAATTAATGAACATTATCTTTTAATAATTCAGGATATTTTTTCTGAAACCTTTTTAACCTAGGAATCGATACATTTTTAACGTATGGATTGTTAGGATTTCTTTTTTCATAATCTTGATGGTAGTCTTCTGCTTTCCAAAACTTATCAAAAGGTGCTACTTGTGTAACAATTGGTTTTGAGTAAATCTCTTTGTCTTCAAGCTGTTTTATATAGCGTTCTATAATTTCTTTTTCTTCATCATTTTTATAAAAAGCAATAGAGCGGTATTGTGCTCCTATATCCGGCCCTTGTCCGTTATATTGAGTTGGATCTTGAGAACCAAAAAACACACGAACTAATGTTTCAAAAGACACAATTTTTGGGTCGTAGTAAACCATTACAGCTTCTGCGTGACTAGTATTTCCAGCGCCTACTTGTTGGTAAGTGGGATTTTTTTCTGTTCCTCCAGAATATCCAGAAACAGCTTCTTTAACTCCTTTTACACTCTCAAATACAGCCTCTACACACCAAAAACATCCGCTAGCAAAATAAGCAGTTTCATATTTAGATAAATCTTGTGGTGTTTTTTTGAGCTCAACTTTTGAGCTTGTACCATCTGTAGCTACTGTTGAGGTTTGTTTTTTTGTGGAAGATTGGCAGCTTATGGAGAATAAGCATAAAAAAAGTAAAGAATTCAGTTTTATAAGTTTCATAAATATATTTTTATATTTAGTCTTAAATGTACTGAATTCCTTACTCTAGTCTTTTTTAATCCCTCATAGAGAGTTTTATTCTCTAATGCCTGTCCTGAGTTTATCGAAGGGCTTTGTGTCGAAATGGATTAAATTATTTTCCTTTGAATCCATCATGAGCTTGCCTAAAGGTAGTCGATTATGACTAATCTAAGTTTTTAGACAGGTTAAATCCAACAAATAAACCAATCCCTGCTAATGTGAAGATAGTTCCTGGGAAGGCTACTTCAGCATCTACATTAAAATTACGATGTAAAATACCAGCTAAAAATATCCCTACACCAACACCTATTAATAGTAATGAGATATTAAGTATTAGAATTTTCCAAATAGGAGCTGTCTTTCTCTTATTTGTGCTGTAGAAAATAGAAGCGTCTGCTCCTTTTTCTATTAAAGATAAACGCTCTTTGTGCCTGGCTGTAATAAATAAATAGATAATGCCGAATATTGCTCCAAAAATGATTGCTACTACGATAACTCCTTCCATAATTTTTATTTTTTAATATATTGTTTGCTATTATGACGTAACTTTAAACAAGCTGGTTACAAAAAAAATAATAAAGTTGATTTATCTTGTAACCAATAACGAAAATGTTGCGTCTTATGAATGAATGACTAGCCAAACAGATAAAGAATATATAAAACGTGTTTTAGATGGAAACACAAATGCTTTCTCTTATTTTGTAGATACGTATCAAAACTTAGCTTTTACAGTTGCTATACGGGTCTTAAAAGATAGAGAACAAGCAGAGGATGTTGTTCAAGATGCTTTTATAAAGTGCTATCATTCTCTTGCTTCTTTTAAAGGAGACTCAAAGTTTTCTACATGGTTGTACAGAATTGTATATCATAGTGCTTTAGATAAATGTAGGAAAAATGATAGGAACATACTGTCGGAAACCATAGAGGAATATTCTTATGACCAAGTAGATGATGTAGCTAATGCATTGGATATATTAGAGTCTGAAGAGCGTGTAAAGCTTGTAAAAGGTGCCTTAGAACGATTGGAAGCTGAAGAGCAAACCATTGTTACACTGTATTATTTTGATGATTTATCTATCAAAGAAATAGCAGAAGTTGTTGAAATATCTGCCCAAAATGTAAAAATAAAACTTTTTAGAGCTAGAAAAAAGCTTTTTACTATATTGAAAAATAAGCAAGGATTATATAAAAATATATGAAGATGAGTAAAGAACATAAATTAGACGAACTTACTCGTAGAATTGTTAATGAAGTAGGGAAAGAACAGCCTTCTGCAGCTTTAAAGCTAAATATTATGCAGGCTTTGAACACACAATCTAAAGCTATTCGTTATAGAGCTTTAATATCTAACAGGGCAAAAGTGATTGTTTTTATATTGCTTATTGGAATTATAGGATTGTCTACTTTTTTATCTAATGACGATTTATTAACGCCAGTTTTAGGCAATTTTTCTCAGTTTGTAGCATCATTATCGGTGAATTTACCTAATAATTTTATTTATGGAATTGTAGTTGTAGGGAGCTTAATAATAGTGCAAATACCAATTTTAAAAAAACGCTTAGATAGCAACTAGTAATTTTATATTTCTTTGAATTTTAAAACATAAATAACACCATTTCCTTCGGATGTAGTCTTATTTATTGTACCTCTTAATTGTCTGGATAAATTAGCAATTAATTTAAAACCCATAGAGTTTGGATTTTCACAAAGGAGCTCTTTATTGTATCCAATTCCATTATCCGTTAAGGTAAGTTGGAAAAATTCTGGATCTACCTTTTCGATGTTTATTCCAATTTTACCACTGTTTTTGTTTAAAAATGCATGTTTTATAGAGTTTGTTATAAATTCACTTATAAGAAGTCCTAAGGGAATAGAGGTTTCAATATTAAACTTGATATTAGAAATAGCTATATTCAACTCTATTTTCTTATCCTCTTTATTTAAAGATTCTATGAGGAATTTTCCTAATTGAGTTACATATTCTTTATATTCTATTCTAGATAAGTCTTCTCTAGCATATAGCATTTCATGGACTATAGCCATAGATAGTACTCTGTTATGACTATTTGTTAAGATTCTTTTTGTTTCATCATTATTAGTATTTCTAGCTTGTATATTTAGTAAACTAGAAATTGTTTGCAAATTGTTTTTTACTCTATGATGAATTTCTTTTAATAAGATTTCATTTTCCTTACTTTTCTTCTCTATCTCTCTCTTTGAAATGTATAAATTGTTATAATTGGTAAGTAAAATTTTACCAAAAATCCCCCCAAGAATATAAACGCTAAATAGAATTCCAATTAAGCTCAGGGAATCTCTAGAATATTCTGGAACTTTGTTTTGAAAGTTAAAATCTAAACTATCATGAAAGTAAATAAAAAGGATAAAGAGTAAAATTAGGTAGAGATGGAATCTTCCATAATTTTTAGTAGAAATGTACCCTGCAAACACAATTAATGCAAGAACAAATGTAAACGGACTATTAATACCTCCGCTGTATAATGTTACAATTGCTGCACATATAATTCCAATACAAGAAGTAATTAAATATGTGTAAATAAGCTTTCTATGTCTGTAGAAAAAAAATGTATTTATAATATTTAATACTCCATATGTAATAAATGTTTGGGGTATTATTTCTTTTATGTCTAAAAGGAAATAGCATAGAGGAGCTAAGCATATCATTAATATTGATGAAAAATAATTAGTGCTTAGAATTAATTGCACTTTTTCTTTCATTTTTTCGGATGTATGAGTAGGTTGATTCATTTAATTTAATACGTCCTACAAACTATAAATAGTTTTTTGGGTTGGATGGTGGTTATAACTTGGGTTGTTTATTTAATAACTAAGGTATCTTATTTTTTTGCAAAAAAAAGCGATAGAAGTATGAGTTCTATCGCTTTTATAAAAATTGGTGTTGTTTTATTCTTCTACAAGTACCCACTCGCCTTTAGATAACAGGGGCTCAGCTTGCTTAAATTTAACAACTTTATTTTCTCCAGACATTACATTTTTTATTGTCACCTTATCGTTTCTTCCAATTTTAGGTCTGTCTCTAACGATGGTTTCGGTAACTTGTGGTCTTTGTTGTGTTTGCCCGGCAGCTCTATTTTGAGCGGCTAACTCATCACTATTTGGAATTTCTTCTTTTGAAGTTTGAAAGTTTTCTTTCTTTTTAACTTCTCTAGCTTCTTGGATGTTGTTTGTGTCTTCTGTAGGAAGTTCTCCTTTAAATAAGAAAGAAATAACTTCTCTATTCACTTGGTCAATCATTACTTTAAATAATTCAAAAGCTTCAAACTTATAAATTAGTAATGGATCTTTTTGTTCGTGAACGGCTAACTGTACAGATTGTTTTAACTCATCCATTTTTCTTAAATGCGTTTTCCAAGCATCATCAATAATAGCAAGCGTTATATTCTTTTCAAAATCTGTAATTAATTTTTTCCCTTCAGAATCGTAAGCTTCTTTAAGGTTAGTAACTACTTTTAGAGTTTTTATTCCATCTGTAAAAGGTACTACAATACGCTCAAACTTATTGTTCTCATTTTCATAAACGTTTTTAATAACAGGAAAAGCAGTTTTTGCATTACGCTCAATTTTATCTTGATAGTAATTTAAAGCAGCTTTATAAACAATCTCCGTTATTTCTCTTGCCGATTTCTTCTTGAACTCCTCTTCGCTAATTGGAGATGTAATAGAGAAGAATTTTATCAATTCAAACTCATAGTTTTTATAATCGCTGGCAAGTTTATTACTTTCAACTATAGCTTCGCAAGTATCAAAAACCATATTCGCAATGTCAAGTTTTAAACGCTCACCTTCCAAAGCATGTCTTCTTCTTTTGTAAACTACTTCACGTTGTGCGTTCATAACGTCATCATACTCTAACAAACGCTTACGAACCCCAAAGTTATTTTCTTCTACCTTTTTCTGTGCGCGTTCAATAGATTTTGTCATCATGGAATGTTGAATAACTTCTCCGTCCTCAAGTCCCATTCTGTCCATCATTTTAGCAACTCTTTCTGAACCGAAAAGGCGCATCAAATTATCTTCCAAAGAAACATAAAACTGAGAACTTCCCGGATCTCCTTGACGACCAGCACGACCTCTTAACTGACGGTCAACACGTCTTGAGTCATGACGCTCAGTACCAATAATTGCAAGTCCCCCTGCATCTTTAACTTCTTTTTTAAGTTTGATATCGGTACCACGTCCTGCCATATTGGTTGCAATTGTAACAATACCACTTTGACCAGCTTCTGCAACAATATCTGCTTCCTTTTTATGCATTTTAGCATTCAATACATTATGAGGTATTTTTCTAATAGAAAGCATTTTAGAAAGTAATTCCGAAATCTCAACAGAAGTTGTACCTACAAGTACTGGTCTACCTTCTCCTACAAGTTTTACAATGTCTTCAATTACAGCATTGTATTTTTCTCGTTTTGTTTTATAAATAAGATCTTGTTTATCTGCTCTTGCAATTGGACGATTGGTTGGAATTTCCATAACATCCAATTCATATATTTCCCAGAATTCTCCAGCTTCTGTAATAGCAGTACCTGTCATCCCAGATAGTTTTCTATACATTCTAAAGTAATTCTGAAGTGTTACCGTAGCAAAAGTTTGCGTAGCAGCTTCAATTTTCACACTTTCTTTTGCTTCAATAGCTTGGTGTAATCCGTCTGAGTATCTACGACCGTCCATAATACGTCCAGTCTGCTCATCAACAATCATTACTTTGTTTTCCATTACCACATACTCTACATCTTTTTCAAAAAGAGTATATGCTTTTAAAAGCTGATTCATAGTGTGAATACGCTCACTTTTTATGGAAAAATCTTTAAATAGCTCTTCTTTAAGTTCAGCTTCTTCTTCTGTAGGAAGGTCTTTCTTCTCAATCTGAGCAATTTCAGTTCCGATATCTGGCATAACAAAGAAATCTGGATCTGTATCTCCAGACAGGTATTCTATTCCTTTATCGGTTAATTCAATTTGATTATTTTTTTCATCGATAACAAACCATAAAGCCTCATCTACTTTTGGCATTTCTCGATTGTTATCTTGCATGTAATGGTTTTCAGTTTTTTGAAGTAATTGTTTAATTCCTTCTTCACTTAAAAACTTAATTAATGCTTTATTTTTAGGTAAACCACGGTGTACTCTTAATAATTGAAAAGCACCTTCTTTAGTATCTCCAGCAGCTATTAATTTTTTGGCTTCTGCTAAAACTCCTGTTAAATACTGACGTTGTTTAGAAACAATATCGTTTACTTTTGGTTTTAACTCATTAAACTCATGTCTGTCTCCTTGTGGAACAGGTCCAGAAATAATAAGTGGGGTTCTTGCATCATCCACTAAAACAGAATCGACCTCATCAACAATAGCGTAGTTGTGAGGACGTTGCACTAAATCTTCTGGCGTATGAGACATATTATCACGCAAGTAGTCAAAACCAAACTCATTATTAGTTCCGTACGTAATATCTGCTAAATATGCATTTCTACGTCCTGTAGAACCAGGTTGGTGATTATCAATACAGTCTATTGAAAGTCCGTGAAACTCAAATAAAGGTCCCATCCAAGCACTATCTCGACGTGCTAAGTAGTTGTTTACAGTAACCAAATGTACTCCATTTCCTGTAAGTGCATTTAAGTAAACAGGTAAGGTTGCTACCAATGTTTTACCTTCTCCCGTTTGCATCTCTGCAATTTTACCTTGGTGCATTGCAATCCCTCCAATAAGCTGCACATCGTAATGTACCATGTCCCAGGTAACTTCTTTTCCAGCGGCATCCCATGAGTTTTTCCAAATGGCTTTGTCGTCTTGTAAGCTAACGTAATCGTTATTTCCAGAAATTTCTCTATCAAAAGTGGAAGCGGTAACGGTAATAGTTTCGTTATTCGCAAAGCGTTTTGCAGTTTCTTTAACTACAGCATATGCTTCAGGAAGAATTTCATTAAGTGTTTTTTCGGTATTTTCATATACCTTTTCTTTAAGCGCATCTATTTCTGTATAAATATCTTCATTTCTGTCGATATCGTTTGAAGCTTCTGCTTCTGTCCTTAGCGTTTGTATTTTCTCGTCTAGAGAGGCGTAAGAAGCCTTTATTTTATCTTTAAATTCTTGTGTTTTAGCTCTAAGCTCGTCATTGGAGAGTTGAGAAAGTGTTTCTTCGAAAGATTTTATTTGGTTTACAATAGGTTGTAATGCCTTAACATCTTTCTTGGCCTTATCTCCTACGAAAACTTTTAAAACTGAATTGAGTAAACTCATGTCTGTATGTGTATTTATATTTCAAAATTAAGCAAAAAAAAAGCCTCGACAGAGACTTTTTTGCTTTATAATGTTAATGTGTTTGTTAATATTCATCCTCGTTCCAGAGGTAATCTTCCTCTGTTGGATAATCCGGCCAAATCTCTTCAATAGATTCATACATATCGCCTTCGTCTTCCATTGCTTGTAAGTTTTCTACAACTTCTAATGGAGCGCCGGTTCTAATAGCATAGTCAATTAATTCATCTTTTGTTGCTGGCCAAGGCGCATCGTCTAAATATGATGCTAATTCTAAAGTCCAATACATCTGCTATTGATTTTTAATTTTGTGCAAAAATAAATTTTTATAGTAAAAAGTCAAGTAAAATTTATATTATTTACATATTATTTCTAAGAACGTAGTTTTTAAGGCTTTATATTGAATAAAAATCAATAAAATGTCATTTTTGTTCCGATGTTTCTTTGTTTGGAATCCATTTTACTTCATCTGCCTTTAAATCGAAAGTCAACTTCCGTGCCAATACAAATAAATAATCCGATAAACGATTTAAATAATTAAGAACTAATTCGTCAAAAGGTTCATTTTCATGTAAATAAGTGGCTTTTCGTTCTGCTCTCCGACAGATAGTTCTAGCTATATGACAATATGACACCGTTGTGTGCCCTCCTGGAAGGACAAAGTGTGTCATGGGTGGAAGCGAAGCATCCATTGCGTCAATCTCGGTTTCTAATAAAGAAATATCTTCTTTGGAAACCCTTGGGATATCAAGGCGCTTTTTCCCATTTTTCAAAAACTCTTTCTCTGGCGGAGTTGCTAAAATAGCACCTATGGTAAACAATCTGTCTTGAATTGCTATCAAAACTGTTTTATAGGCATCTTCAATTTCTTGGTCGCGTATAAGTCCAATCCACGAATTTAATTCGTCCACAGTTCCATATCCTTCAATTCGGATGTGATGTTTTGGAACTCTCGTGCCGCCATATAGAGCAGTGGTTCCTTTATCGCCAGTTTTGGTGTAAATTTTCAAGATTCTAAGTTTTTATTTTTTTTAGACGCATATCTGTCCTCAAACCTATTGTTTCTTCGTTCTCTCTTGTTTTTCATATTCCGCTTATTGTTAAGCCAAACAAAAATAAAGAGAACTGCCATAACAACAATCCAAATAATATTAGTTTCCATTTTACTTTTCTTTATAAGAATATAATAAATTAAATTCGGATACAAAAACCTTCTTTTACCTGTCCCTTTTTAATAAATAGAAATCCGATGTTGTAAAAGTCGATACTGACGGTAAAAGAATCACTGTTTTTTAATTTTTCCCACCCATTTTGTGCGTTTTTATTGCATTTTAAATCGTCCACTATAAAAAAAGTAAAGTTATTTTTTTCTTTCTGAATGCTCTCTAAAGTAGCTTTCTTTAATGAAAAATAGGTGGTTTTTTTACTGCTGAAGGCATTCTCGTGCTCATTTACAAAATCCGCATTATTCAAATAGTTAATTGCTCGATTGATAATTTTTTGTTTTCTAGCACTCAACATAACACTCTTTTTTAAATTTTTTAAAAATGAATGCTCCTCTAAAACTTGCTTTTTATAAAGTCCTTTTGTAACCAAACAATACACAAAAGGGGAGTGGATACCATGCTGATTGGTAGATTTAAAAAGGTATGTTATGTAGGAAAGCAAGTTTATAAAGTTAAAAGTTGAAAAGTTGAAAGTAAAAAAAGTTATGTTGTTACGCTGTTATGTTGTTATGAAATTTAATAAAAACTGCTTACTGTTTACTGAACACTTCTAACTCCCGACTCTTCTCTCTCTGTCTTCCGTCTTCTGACTCCCGACTTCTGACTTTTGTTAAGTTAAAAAGTTATCGAGTTAGGTTGTTGAAATGTTTCAGAAAAGCTTTTTTTGCCTAGAGCCTAGAGCCTAGAGCCTAGAGCCTAGAGCCTAGAGCCTAGAGCCTAGAGCCTAGAGCCTAGAGCCTACTCCATTTTCATAGAAAGTTCAAACCAAGCTTCTGTTTTTTTCTCAAGTTCATTTATAATATCTTGAAGTTTTATAGACTGTTTATCAATTTCTTCACCTTCTAATTCTCCAGTAGCAAAAACTGCTTC
Source organism: Galbibacter sp. L-19 (assembly GCF_056857615.1). Lineage (NCBI taxonomy): Bacteria > Pseudomonadati > Bacteroidota > Flavobacteriia > Flavobacteriales > Flavobacteriaceae > Galbibacter > Galbibacter sp. L-19. The sequence continues at coordinate 23,509 of NZ_JBSXNL010000049.1, read as the reverse complement.
CGCTTCTTTTTTCTTTTCTTCTAACTTTTTAATATCTCGCTCTAACTTTTTAAACTCTTTCTGTTCTTCATAACTTAAAGCTGTATTAGCATCTTTTTTCCAAGTTTTTTTAGGAGTGTCTTCAGATGTAATTTTCTCTTCTTTTTGTGGCTCACTACTTTCATAGGCTCTGTAGTCGGTGTAGTTTCCTGGAAAGTCTTCTACTTCTCCTTTTCCTTTAAAAATAAAAAGGTGATCTACAATTTTATCCATAAAATAACGGTCGTGAGAAACAACCAATAAGCAGCCTGGAAAATCCAAGAGAAACGATTCTAATACATTTAGTGTTACAATATCCAAATCGTTGGTAGGCTCATCGAGAATTAAAAAGTTTGGATTCTGAATTAAAACAGTACATAGATACAGACGCTTTAATTCTCCTCCACTTAGTTTTTCCACATAGTCGTATTGCTTTTTACGGTCGAATAAAAAGCGTTCTAAAAGTTGAGCAGCAGATATTGTTCTTCCTTTTGTAAGCGGAATAAACTCTCCATACTCTTTGATAATATCTATAACTTTTTGTTCAGGTTTCGGATTGATTCCACTTTGTGTGTAATACCCAAATTTAATGGTGTCTCCAATAATTACTTTTCCAGCATCGGGTTCTAAATTACCAGTTAAAATGTTAAGGAAAGTAGATTTTCCAGTCCCATTTTTTCCAATAATTCCAATACGTTCTCCTCTTTGGAAGTTGTATTCAAACTGGTCGAGAATTGTTTTTTCCTGAAAACTTTTGGAAACTTTATGGAACTCTACAATTTTGCTCCCCAACCGTTCCATATTAATTTCTAATTGGATCTGATGGTCTTGTCTTCGTTGATGCGCTTTTTCTTTAATTTTATAGAAATCATCAATTCTAGATTTCGATTTGGTAGTACGAGCTTTTGGTTGTCTACGCATCCAATCTAGTTCTTTAGTAAATAAATTTTTAGCTTTATCTACTGAGGCTTGCTCTGCTTGAATTCTCGCTTCTTTCTTTTCTAAATAATAGGAGTAATTTCCTTTGTATTGATATATTTTTCCGTGGTCTAATTCTATAATTTCATTACATACACGTTCCAAAAAATAACGGTCGTGTGTAACCATAAATAGCGTAATATTTTCTTTAGCAAAATACTGCTCCAGCCACTCAATCATTTCTAAATCTAAATGGTTTGTAGGCTCATCTAGAATTAAAAGATCGGGCGTATTTAACAAAATAGTAGCTAATGCTAGTCGCTTTTTCTGACCTCCAGAAAGTTTATTTACTTTTTTGTTAAGATCGTCAAGTTTTAGCTGAAATAAAATCTGCTTGTATTGCGTTTCAAAATCCCAAGCATTTTTAATATCCATTTGTTCAAAGGCTTTTTGGTAGGCCTCCGTATCGTCTAGATTTTCTAGTGCTTTTTCGTAATTTTGAATTGTTTTTAAAACATTATTATCAGAAGCAAAAATGGTTTCTTCAATAGTTAGATTTGGATCTAAATCTGGTTCTTGAGATAAAAAAGAAATCCTAATTCCATTTCGAGAAACAACTTGTCCGCTATCTGGTGTATCTTTTCCAGTAATAATATTTAACATGGAAGTTTTTCCAGTACCATTTTTAGCAATAAATGCTATTTTTTGGTCTTTATTTATTCCGAAAGAAATATCGGTAAATAGAACTCTCTCTCCGAAAGATTTGGCAATATTTTCTATTGATAGGTAATTCACAAAAACAATTTTTGCAAATTAAAGCAATTTAGAATTGAGAAGCGATAAAAAACACTAACTGAATTATAAATGTTGAATTTTGAATTAAAAAGAAAGTGTACTATATATACCTACTATATTTTAAGTTAAACCCTCTATGAGAGATTAATTTTTGTTGGAAATTCCTAAAGCCCATTTATTTTGAAGATGACCAAATTTTTTAACCTCTTTGCGTAAAAGGTGCAAAAATTCTTTTCCTTGACCATGAGTTAACTCTAAACTTTCACAATAGTGAAGCAAAGCAGCTGTGTTTTTTTGAATGGAAGAAATAGAAGCTAATTTAATTGTAGGATCTGGCGTTGTTTCTGCCATGGCTATTTTTGGAGCCAAACCTAAAGATGTCATTACCAGTTTATCCGAAAATTGGTCTGATGCAATTTTAGAATTATGAAGCTCTATAACCGATTTATCTCCTCTTAAGTATTCAACAATTTGCCTACTTAATTTAAAGATATAAAGCGCTTTTCTGTACACCGGTAATTTGGTTACATTACGCCTTCGGTAATTATAAAGAGAATAGTTCTTTTTCATCATTGCTGCTTTTTACAAAATTACATCAGAAAATAAAAAGATTTATTTACTTTTTAAAGTGAAATGATTATTTTGCATTCATAATAAAGGTATTTTATGTTTTTTTATTTAAAAATAACAGCATGCATTCGTCTTACTCTACTAAGTAGCTAGACTATGTGAGTATTAATTTCTCTTAAAAGTTAATTAGATGAAACCTTTATAGAGAGATTTATTAGAATTAAAATAGTTGCATTCATAATAAAGTGAAGATTTCTAAGAGCTAGAAACCTTTTGTGTGATTGTATAAAATACCAAAATTAATTGTTTAATTTGAATTTTTATATGAAGATAGATAATCTAAACTGGTCAATTTTAAAGCTTTTACAGGAAAATGCACGTTATACAAATACAGAAATTGGACGTACAATAGGACTCTCATCTCCAGCAGTTGCAGAGCGGATAAAAAAATTAGAAGATATAGGGGTTATTGATGGTTATAAGGCCGAAATAAACCATATTCAAACAGGATATCAATTAAAAGCCTTCGTAACTTTACGAGCCTTTATGGGGAAACTAAAACCTTTTTTGGAGCAAGTAAAAACTTATAAAGAAGTACTTAATTGTTACCGAATTACTGGAAATGAGAATTTGGTAATGGAGGTGGTGTTATACGATCAATTTCATCTGGAAGAATTTATCGATAAACTTATTACCTATGGAGAAGTTCGTACTTCAATAGTGCTTTCTAATGTTATTGAGAATAATCCAATCGGTAAAAATAGATGATTGTTTGATTTGACGATTGTATAATTTGAAAATTTGAAAATGTACTATTGTATTAATCTCAGATATACTTTAAAATACTCAATTTTATTGCAGCTTCTTTTGGGTTTCAAAAATTTCAGCCACAAATTCACGGATTTATAGTATTTCCCTTTTTATAGGTTTACTGGAATAAAAGATACATTAGTGAATTCGTGGCAAACAAATTTTTCTTTATTTAAAACCAATTTACTCCTTTAATAGCTTATCTATTTTTACATAACCAATATGTAATTCATCTTCATCTTTATGTTCTGTTTTGGTATATTTTAATTGCTGTTTTTCTTTGAAAATAGCAGGAAGCATTTCTTCAATATTATAAATGTCATCTACATCAATTCCGTATTTATCATCAATATGAGACTCGGCTCCTTTAAACCCACAGTGTTTGTAAAAAGTAGTCTGTTTAGATTTTTTTATTGCCTCTGCTTTAGTTGGTGCAACTGTTAAAATTTTATAATGATATTCTTCAAATTCATTTTCTTTATAACCGCCAAGGTTGATAAAAAATAATTGAGAGTCATTTTTAACGGGAGATGTTCTAGCTTCAACATCAATTTGGAAACCATCTACTTTAGTAACTTCGCGCCAAGCATCGATATGAATTTGTCCTTTTGCTTCTGGCCAAAAAGCTTTCATCTCAGGGATTAATTCTTTTAAAGAAGTCCCAATTCCGAAGAAAATATCGTGTTGTTCTGTAAATCTTCCTTCAGGTTTACAGCCTAACATCACCATAAAAAGTTTTAATTTAGTCGCCATTCTTGATCTCTTTATTTAAGGGAACAAAGATATTTTTTTAAAAAGAATTTAAGAACATTCTTGAGAAATCTATTTTTATCAATAAATTTAGAAACAGCTTTTGGCTATATTTTTGACACCTAATTTTTTATGCGAAAAATAATTTTACTTCTTTTTATATCTACTATTGGGCTTGCTCAGGATAAAGAATTACCCCTTGGAAAAATAACCGACTCTCTGTTAATTAGCGGAGATAGAGGTACCTACGCTGTGTATTTACCAACTACCTATTCTGAAGAAAAAAAATGGCCTGTAATAATGGTTTTCGACCCATCCGGAAGAGGGGAGTTGGCTGTGAGTCATTTTATAGAAGCCTCCGAGAAGTATGGTTATATAATTGCAGGCTCCAATAATGTCAAAAATGCAACATATCAGGAAAATTTTAATATCGCAAGGGCATTTTATGCTGAGGTTTTGTCTCGTTATAGCACCGATGATAACGGAATTTATTTGGGAGGTTTTTCGGGAGGTGCTCGTTTGGCATCTGCAATAGCAGTAATCTCTAAAAATATTAAAGGGGTGCTGGCTTGCGGAGCTTCTTTTGCGAATAATAATACCTATATGCCTAAAAGAAATAGCTTTTTATATGTAGGAATAGTAGGAGATGAGGATTTTAATTATCGTGAAATGAAATCGGCCGACGATTATTTGAATAAATTGAAATTCGATTCAGATTTATTAATTTTTTCTGAAGGACACGTATGGCCACCAAAACACTTTATTACAAAAGGAGTACGACTGCTAACCTTAAAGTCGATGACTAGAAATATACTTCCGAAGAATGAAGAAAAAATTAAACAGTTTTATACTGAAGATCTAGAATTTAATAGGGATTTAGTGAATAAAAATGAAATGCTTTATGCCTATAGAGACCTTGAAGCAATGAAAGAAAATTACCGTTTTTATTTTGAAAAAGATAGCATAAAAGACTTACAAAAGGAGGTTAAGAGGACAAAAAATTATCGAACTCAGCGTAATAGTCAATATTATGTAGATGAGATAGAGCCTAGTTATTATATGGATTATCTTAATTACCTTCCTAGAGATATTGCTGCCGCAGAGCTTGAATCTTTGGGATATTGGGAGGGAGAAATAATTTCACTTAATAAAGATTTTATAAATTCTCCAGATCCAGCAAAACAGAAAATGGGCAAGCGATTGATAAGTTTTTTAACAGTTGTTCCTTCGGAATTAGAAGCTTCGTATAATGAAGAAGAAAACTTACAGAATTTGCTGTATATCAATATTTTTAAAACAATAATAACTCCAAAAGAATATGACGCATATTTGAAAGTGTTGAAATATACAGTGAAAAAAGGAGATTATGGAATGGCACTATTTTACTTGGAGAAAATGCTGAAGAATGATTTTAAAGATGTTGACCAATTAAATAATCAAGAGGGAATTACGTTGCTAAGAATACAACCAGAATATAACGATTTGCTAGAAGCATATGGTTTGGAAACAATGTATTAATTCTTCATAAGTTTGTCTATATAGCTATTGAAAAACAATAAAAATATGCATATGAAAACAATAATAGATAATTTTTCTACTGATTCTGGTAATTATGCTAAATACCGTCCTACATATCCTAAAGAGTTTATAGAGGAAATTTCTCACCATGTAAATTACAAGAAGTCAGCTTTAGATATTGGCACAGGAAATGGGCAAGTAGCTGTTGTTTTAAGTGAAATTTTTGCACAAGTAAATGCGATTGATATTAGTGAGAATCAGCTTAAAAATGCGATACAGTTACCTAATATTGAATATCAGGTATCTAGAGCGGAAGAAACGCCATTTTACAATCAGTATTTTGATTTAATTACGGTTGGGCAAGCATTTCATTGGTTTGATTTTGATGCTTTTTATGAAGAAGCGAAGCGGATTTTAAAACCAGGGGGGGTACTAGCTTTATTTGGTTATGGTGTTTTGAGAGGAAGTGCTGATTTTAATGCAAAAATGAACGTTTTTTACGAAGAAGTTATAGGGAGTTATTGGGATAAGGAACGTATTTATATTGATGAAAAATATCAGAACATTAATTTTCCTTTCAATGAAATAAACCTCTCTAAAGATTATTTCATAAAAGTTAATTGGACATTAGCGCAATTAAAGGGGTATTTAGAAAGTTGGTCGGCAGTAAAAAAATATGAAAAGCAAAATAACGAGAATCCAGTTGAAGATTTTATACAACTGCTTTCTGGAATTGAGAAAATCAGTTTAGAATTCCCTATTTTTTATAGAATTGGAAGTTTAAAATAGGGAGGTGAAATTTTAGCCACAAATTTACAAATATATTGTATTTGACTTCGTTTTAGAGTTTGCCCATGGGATGACAGGGAATAAAAATACATTTGTGAATTCGTGGCAAATTGTTTATAAGACAGCCTCTTATTTAATCATTTCCTTGAATTATAACTCTTCTGTTTAAATAATAAAGCAATAGGCAAGCTATAATTCCAAGCATAATCATAAAGTACCAAGTAAATTCAAACCCAAATAAATCTATTAAATGGAAGCCAGAATTATGTCCTAAAATATGCGATACAGAAAATGAAATACTGTAAAGAGCCAAATACTCTCCTTGATTACCTCTTTTTGCTCGATTCAAGGCAAATGCATTAGAAAATGGAAACACAAGCATTTCTCCAAAACTCATTAATATCATCCCGATAACTAGCATTCCTATCCATCCAGAAATATTTAAAACTACAAAACTCAAAAAGGTTAAAAAGCAGCCTATCATTACAATAGAAAGGTTGCTCCATGCTTTCTTTTCGAAAAATTGAACCAAAGGCATCTCAAATAAAAATATTAAAAAACCATTAAACCCTAGAAGAAGTCCTATTTCATCTTCAGTTAGGGTGAAAATTTCTTTGTAATAAAGCGGAACTGTTGAAAAATATTGTAGGAAAATAAATCCAAACAAAATCATGGACACAAAAAATAACCAATACGGAAAATCGTTATAAGCCGATTTTGGAGCATTGTTTTTTACTTCATCTAAAACTTTAGCTCTTTTTGGATTTAGTACATTTAACAATAATATTCCAGCAAAAAAGCATGTAATCCCATCAACCCAAAAAAGTCCGCCATAACTCATGTTTGTTATTATGAGTCCGCCAATAGCTGGTCCTGCAGAAAATCCTAGATTTATAGCAAGACGGATTAGCGTTACAGAGCGTGTTTTATTTTCTGGCTTACTGTAAGCACTTAATGCTACAAAAACAGCAGGACGGAACATATCTGCAATCAACATTACTGTAAAAATACCGAAGCAAATACTCCAGAAAGTGTCTAAAAATTGAAGCGCTACAAAACTTAGAGCCGATCCTAATAAGCTAAATACCATTATTTTATAATATCCTATTTTATCGGTTAACTTGCCTCCAATCCAAGAGCCAACAACCGAGCCGAGTCCGAAGAAAGTCATAATCCAGCCAACATCTGCAAGGGTAAAACTTAATTTTTGTGTAAGATAAAGCGATAGGAATGGGATTACCATAGTTCCAGCTCGGTTTATTAAAGTTATTAAAGCAAGCCACCAAACTTCTTTTGATAGCCCTTGAAAAGATGAAATGTATCCTAAGTATAATTTTTTCACATGAAAATTTTTAAGTTATATACTTTGTTTTAAGATTGTTAATCTGCTTTGTAAATCCATCATTGAGGGTTTTATTCCCCAAAGCCTGTCCAGAGTTTACCAAAGGGCTCTATATCGAAATGGATTAAATTATTTTCCTCTGACTACCTCATAGTTTGCCCCGAGGTAGTTGATTAATAACTAGTTTTTTAAAACCCTTAGCTTTGTTCAATTACTTTTATTAAGGCAAATACTTAAACTAAAACAAATCCCTCTGTATGGGGTTTATCAGTTTAAAAAAATTATTAATTGGTTTTAAAAAGAAAAGCCCGACGTTTTTAGCGTCGGGCTTTTATATAGTTATGTTTGTAACATTATTACATCATACAAAAGCACCAACAGCGTACCAGAGAGTACACACAAGATTTATTATATGTTGTAATATGTTTCATCATTTTTTTATTGTTAATGAACTCGCCTAAACGAATTCAAAACAAAGCTACTTAAAAAAGTAATAAGTTGTATTTTTGTTTTTCAGAAAAAACTATTTAAAATGTCCTTATAGTAGGATTTTATAAAGACCAAGAACAGTTACTTCCACAAAAGGGAATAATAAAACGAAGGTCTTTTTAAAGGTAGTGGCGCTTTGTGTTGTGGTGTAAAATATTGAAAATTAATTGTTAAACTTAAATTTATTAGTGTGAAATTAAACTTTTTTATTACTCTTTCTATTGTGTTTTTAATGACTGCTTGTAAGGATGGGAAAAAATATCATGATGATAAAAAGGAAATAAAAGCAACTTCAGAAAATATAAAAACTGAATTAAGTAAGGAAGCTCAGGCACTAGCTTTTCAGAAGGAAATAAATGAAGAATATGCAGATCCTAAAGAATCTCCATTAACGAAAGAAGATTTTATAGGATTTGAGAGTTTAGAATTTTTTCCAATAGATACAAGTTTTAATGTGGTTGCCAAATTAGAATTAACTCCAAACGAACAGCCATTTTTAATGCCAACAACCACAGATAGAAAATCGGAGGAAGTTTTGTTTGGAATCCTTTATTTTGAATTGCATGGTAAAAAGTTTTCTTTAAACGTATATCAAAATCTACAGTTAAAAGAAACAGAAGAATATAGAGATTATCTCTTTTTGCCATTTGCTGATACAACTAATGGGGAAGAAACCTATGGAGGGGGGCGTTATATAGACCTTAGAATCCCGGAAACCGATTCCATTACAATTGACTTTAATAAAGCGTATAATCCGTATTGTGCGTATAATAAAAAATACTCTTGTCCTATTGTGCCAAAAGAGAATACGTTAGATTATGCAATTACTGCTGGGGTTAAAAAATTTAAGTCTCATTAAATATCTAAAGGAAGTTACACACCATGAGTTTGATTTAGCATTTCTAATTAACAGTAAAAAGTTATTGTTTTTTACGAGCAATAGCATAAAGTAAAATCATTCCTGCAAAAAGCACACTCAATCGGGCAATATAATCCCCATATTTTACATAAAAGGTTTCTTTATTATTGATAGTAACTTCTCCAGATAAACTTCCTTTGGCATTATAAGCAAGGGTTTTGGTAACCTCTCCCTTCTCATTTATAAAGGCAGAAATTCCCGTATTTGCACTTCTGGCAACACTTTTACGAGTTTCTATAGCACGAAGTCTTGCGTAACTTAAATGTTGCTTATGTCCTTGGGTGTTGTCCCACCAAGCATCATTAGTAATAATTGCTAAAAAGTTAGCTCCGTTTTTTACATATCCTGTTACAAATTCCCCATAAATAGATTCGTAGCATATAATAGGAGCAGCTGCAAATACTTTATCATTTGAAAAGAAAACGCTGCGGTCTTTTTGTGTTGCTCGCATTGCCACAGTTCCTCCTAAGTCTAGCATGACATCTCCTAATAAAGGTTCTAGAACATTTTTAAATGGAAAGTTTTCAACCCCAACAACTAATTTTGATTTTATATATTTTTCTGAAATGTTATTTTTTCCTACTTGTACGGCAGCATTGTAAAAATCAAACCAACCATTTTGACCGTAAAAGTTTGCAGTAATTGTAGGTTTTTCTTTCTGAGGATAATGACGATAGAAATCTACTCCTGTAATAAATTGCATATTTGGATACTGACTCACAAAGTTTTGTAAAACCATTTTTTCTGTAGCGTTATCAAATGCATCTATAGACGAGCCTTTTGCCAATGCCGTTTCTGGCGCAATAACATAATTTGTATTCGATGTAACAACTGGTTCAGCTAGTTTTACAAGGCTTTTTGCCATTTGAAGGTTTGAAATATCATATTTTTGAGAGTATGGGTCTATATTGGGTTGTAGTAAAGTAATTGCTGCTTTTTGAGAGGACTCCTCGTAATTTTTCAGTAAAAAGAGAGAAAAAATAATAGGTATCGCAATTAATAAAACATTGCGAGCAATTCCTTTTGATAAAATACGTCTATTCTTACTTTCTTGATATTTAACAATTGTTGTAAAAACTCCAATATTAATAATCCAAATCCAAAGTGCACCTCCAAAAGTTCCTGTATACTCATACCATTGAATCCAAGTAGTATATTGGGAGAAGGCATTTCCTAAGTTGAGCCATGGCCAAGAAAAATCCCAGTTGAGGTGAAACTTTTCAAAAGCCATCCAAATAGCAGGGAGAAATATAAGATGGATTTTTGCGGGTAAACGCTTTGCTACAAAATGATAAAGAGAAAAAACAATCGTCATTAAAAGTGAATTCACAGCCAATGCAAAAAACATCCCAAAAGGGGTAGAATACCATATCCACCAAGTGGTTATAGAATTCCAAATAATAAAAGCTAGGTATGCTGTAAAAAATACTTTAGTTCCTTTTCTCTTATAATTAGATTCTCGGATGTGTTTTTCGGCTAACAGTAAGGGAACAAAACCAATAAAAGCAAGCAGAGGGACACCATATGTTGGCCAAGCTAGTGCTAATAATAATCCTGATAATATGGCAAGTAAATACGAGTTTTTCACACTAATAAACTTAAGTTAAAATTTAAATTTCAAGAACTTACATAATTAAGCAAAGAATCATTTTCTTTTAAGAAACGTTTACCTTGGCTATACTTAATCCCTCCATGAGGGTTTCATGAAATTATTTTGATACTGCTAATATCTTAATAAAATTTGATAGCACCATGTGGAGTGAAAAGAGATACTATATAATTATTATATTTAAATAATAACTCATCCACTTAAATTTTAAAAATAGTAATTTTACATAATTGAAATTTTACACTAATGAAGAAATTTATTCCCAACGGATTAACACTTTTAAACCTACTTTGCGGTACTATTGCAGTTATTTTAGCAGTTCAAGGTAGTCTCATTTTTGCTGCATATTTTGTTTTTGCAGGAATCTTTTTTGATTTTTTTGATGGGCTTGCTGCAAGACTCTTAAATGCGCAAAGTGAATTAGGCTTACAACTCGACTCGTTGGCAGATATGGTGACTTCTGGGGTTGTACCCGGAATTGTGATGTTTCAGTTGTTTAAAATGAGCGAAGGAAATTATACTTGGGACAATCATGAAGCAACTCAAACGATGGTAAATGTTGACGGGTTTAATTTTTCTTTTTTAGCAATTTTCGGGCTTTTAATTACTTTAGGCTCTGCATACAGATTGGCAAAGTTTAATATAGATGAGGAGCAAGCAACTTCTTTTATAGGTTTGCCAACTCCAGCAAATGCACTTTTTATATTATCGTTACCATTAATATTGCATTTTCAAGAGTCTAGTTTTTTAGACAGTTTAATTCTTAATAAATGGTTTTTAATAGTAGTAACCATTTTAAGTACCTATATGTTGAATGCCAGAATTGCTCTTTTTGCATTGAAGTTTAAAAGCTGGGGATTCAAAGAAAATAGCATCCGATATGTGTTTTTAGTAATAGCAGCCCTTTTATTAATACTGCTCCAGTTTGCTGCAATTCCATTGATTATAGTATTGTATGTATTGTTTTCGGTTGTGATGAGTTTTCAACAGAAGAGTCGCGCTTAAAAATAAATCTAAACTATTAAAAAAGCCTTTGAGTAAGTAAACTCAAAGGCTTTTTTAATTCTAAATATAGGATTGTACTTTATTCAGCAAGTTCAAAAACTGCTAAAGGAGCCATACGTGCTTTAGTAATAGAAAGTACCCCGTCTTTAATGGTATAAGTGTCGGCTTTTTCAAGAATTCCCATAAACTGACTCTCAACTTTCATATCCAAACAAGCTTTCATGGTGCTTGCTAATTTTGAAGTTTCAAATCTATTACCTTCTTTTAGTGTATAAGATCCTGTAAAACTATTACATCCAGCGTTTCCGCTAACTCTATTTTCTTCAGCAAAAAACTGTATAAAAGGTTCAGAAGTAGCTTTTCCAATTTCAGAAACTGGTTGCCCCATAAGTTTTACAAGCCTCCATTTTTTCCCAGTAAGTGCTTCGTCAGATATTATTTGTTCTTTGCTTAAAACATATTTATTTGCCAATGCACCTTCAATTTTAGCACCTTGGTTGTCAAGCTTTGTTAAAGTGTTTTCTCCAACAGCATATTGTTGATTTTTATCTCCATCTAAAGTAATTTGATTTCCTTTAGCATTCCAAGTAAAAGAACCAGATTTCTCAGATGGCTCTTCTTCTCTACCAAGATATGTAGTAGTTACAATATATGTTTTATCTAGATTTAAGAGAAGAGAAGTTTCTATTCCTTCGCAATCTGCGCACGGGAGTATCCCTTTATAAGTTCCATTCCAATCCAAGGAGTTTTCGCTAGTATGGGTGTCCACAATTTTCTCTTCAGTTGAAGTTGTTGTTTCCTCTTTTTTTGGTTTTTCATTGCATCCAACAGCTAATAGGGCAGCAGATAGCAAACCAATTGAAGTTAATTTTAAATTCATCATTGCTTTTTAATTAATTTTTGAGATAAAACGATTTTCAATATATAGTAGTAGGGATTATCAGTCTTAGTCTAAAAATCTAATTTTTTCTTTCTTAGCTCGAAGTTCTGACCTAAGTATACTTTTCTCACCATTTCATCGGCAGCCAATTCTTCTGGGATTCCTGCTTTTAAGATATTACCTTCAAACATTAGGTAAGAGCGCTCCGTAATAGCTAGTGTTTCTTGAACATTATGGTCGGTAATTAAAATCCCGATGTTTTTATTTTTAAGCTGCGCTACAATACGCTGAATGTCTTCCACAGCAACTGGGTCGACTCCTGCAAAAGGTTCGTCAAGCAAAATAAAACTTGGATCGGTAGCTAGTGCTCGTGCAATTTCTGTACGTCTACGCTCTCCTCCAGAAAGTAAATCTCCTCTGTTTTTTCTGATATGACCAAGGCTAAACTCATCAATTAACGCTTCCATTTTCATTTGGCGCTCTTTTTTAGAAAGTTTTGTTAGCTGAAGCACACTCATAATATTGTCTTCAATACTTAATTTTCTAAAAACAGAAGCCTCTTGCGCTAAATACCCAATTCCGTTTTGAGCACGTTTATACATTGGGTAATTGGTAATTTCTTGATTATCTAAAAATATCTTTCCACCATTAGGTTTAATAAGACCAACTATCATATAAAAAGAAGTGGTTTTACCTGCTCCATTAGGGCCTAATAATCCAACAATTTCTCCACGATTTACTTCAAGAGAAATTCCTTTCACTACTTTTCGTCCCTTGTAGGATTTCATGATGTTTTCAGCTCTTAGCTTCATATGATGTTGCTTATTTTTAGTAATTCAGATGAAATAAATACTCCATTCGCCATCAAAAGTATGGATTTTGGGGTTAAATAGGACACAGTTTAATATAGGTTTAGGAATCTTTATTTTCTAGCGCATCCCAAAACTCATATGCTTTTCTTAAATGTGGAACAACAATTGTTCCGCCAACAAGGGTTGCAATTCCTAATGCTTCTACTACTTCCTCTTTGGTTAGTCCTTCTTTATAACTTGTTTCTAGATGGTATTTTATACAATCATCACAACGCAATACTGCAGAAGCTACTAAACCTAATAATTCTTTAGTTTTTACATCTAAGGCACCTGCCATGTATGCATTGGTGTCTAAATTAAAGATTCGTTTTATTAATTTATTATTGTCTTCTAGAATGCGGTCATTCATTTTAGAACGATACGCATTAAAATCATCTACAATATCACCCATTTTTAGTTTTTTCTTTCTTTAATTTACGTTCTTCTCTTTTAAGTACTATTTTAGAGATATAAATACTTACTTCATATAAAATTACAATCGGAATTGATACTACAATCTGACTAGCAACGTCTGGAGGGGTTATTACTGCGGAAAGTATTAATACAATTACAATGGCTATTTTTCTATATTTTCTAAGGAAATCTGGCGTTACTAATCCTATTTTTGTAAGGAAATACATTAAAATAGGAAGCTCAAAAATAAGTCCGCAGGCAATTACTGAAGATCGAATTGTTGAGATATAAGAAGATAAATCGATATCGTTAAATACTTCTTCACTAACATGGTAATTTGCTAAGAAATTTATAGAAAGTGGAGAAATAACATAGTATCCAAAAAGAACTCCTGTAAAAAACAGAAAAGATGCAATTATTATAAATCCACGTGAGTTGTTTCGTTCTTTTTCATAAAGTCCAGGACTTATAAAGCACCATAATTCCCATAAAATATATGGGAATCCAATTATAAACCCTGCCCAAATAGAGGTCCAAATATGTGCAGAAAACTGTCCAGCCATCTCTCTACTCTGAATTCTAAACTGTGGCCCTTCACAAAAAGATTCGTCCATTCCAAAATATCTTGAAATATTACAGAAGAACTTATAGGTAGGAAAATCTGCTTTTTTGGGGCCAAAAAGGATGGTGTCAAATATAAAATCTTTAGCTATAAAGGCTACAATCCCAATAATCATAACTGCTAGAACAGCTCTAATTAGGTGCCATCTTAATTCTTCAAGGTGGTCAAGAAAAGACATTTCTTCTGTTTCACCAGTTCCAATTTGTTTTGTCATTATAAAATTCCTTCTTTAATTAAGTCATGAATATGGATTACTCCAAAATAGTCTCCGTTTTTTTCTACTAGTAACTGAGAGATTCCAAATTGATCCATAATATCTAGGGCGTCTACTGCTAACATATCGCAGTTGACAGTTTTTGGATTAACTGACATAATGTCTTTAGCATTTAATCCATTTATGCTATCATACTTTCTTAGCATTCTACGAATATCACCATCTGTAACGATTCCTACAATTTTATTTTGATTTATTACTGCAGTAACCCCCATTAATTTTTCTGAAATCTCCACAATAACGTCTCTAACATCTGCATTTTCAGTAACTTCAGGTTTAAGATTAACAGTAGCAATATCTTTAACCCTAAGGTAAAGTTTCTTTCCAAGAGCCCCCCCAGGATGGTATTTAGCAAAGTCCTTACTACTAAAGCCTCTAAGCTCTAAAAGGCAGATAGCAAGCGCATCTCCCATAACCATTTGAGCAGTAGTACTGGTAGTTGGCGCTAAATTATGAGGGCAGGCTTCCTTTTCTACATGTGCATTTATTATAAAATCTGCTTGCTGCGCTAGAAATGATTTTTTGTTGGAGGTAATTGCAATAAGTTTATTGGGACCTTCTTTAATAAATGGTACTAATACTTTTATTTCTGCGGTATTTCCACTTTTAGAGATGCACATAACAACATCGTCTTTTAAAATGGTTCCTAAATCTCCATGAATTGCGTCTCCTGCGTGCATAAAAACTGCAGGAGTGCCAGTAGAATTTAATGAAGCTACAATTTTTGTGGCAATTATGGCACTTTTTCCCACTCCGGTGACGATTACTCTACCTTTTGAATTGTATATATACTCTACTGCGTCAGCGAATTCATCATCTACAAAAGAGGCAAGGTTTTTGATGGCACTACTCTCGTTATCAATTACCTTTATTGCATTGGCTTTGATGACACTTTTAGTATTCAAATTTAAATTTTTTTAGAATTTGTAATAACTAAAGATTAATAGTATCTTTAGTAGTGCAAATGTATATAAAATAGTAAAACGAAAGGATGAGTTCAGCTGAAATTGACTTACAGGCAGCGCTTAAACAGTATTTTGGATTTAGTCAGTTTAAAGGTTTACAAGAAAAGGTCATAAAAAATATTATTAATGATCAGAATACGTTTGTTATTATGCCGACTGGTGGAGGAAAGTCTCTCTGCTACCAATTACCAGCGCTAGTTAAAGATGGGACAGCCATCGTAATTTCCCCCCTAATTGCACTGATGAAAAATCAGGTTGATGCTATTCGAGGAATTTCCTCGAATAAAGGCATTGCCCATGTTTTAAATTCTTCACTCAATAAAACGGAAGTTCGACAAGTAAAAGAAGATATTACAAATGGCGTTACAAAATTATTGTATGTAGCACCAGAATCTCTTACAAAAGAGGAGTATGTAGAATTTTTTAGAACGGTAAAAATATCGTTTGTAGCCGTAGATGAAGCCCATTGTATATCAGAATGGGGACATGATTTTAGACCTGAATACAGAAATATTAGAACAATAATACAGCGTTTAGGAGATGATATTCCAATTATAGCCCTAACAGCAACTGCTACACCAAAAGTTCAAGAAGATATTCTTAAAAATTTGGGAGTTAATAGTGCTGAGGTTTTTAAGGCATCATTTAACAGACCAAACTTGTATTATGAGGTACGCCCAAAAACTAAAAATGTAGATGCCGATATAATTCGTTTTGTAAAACAAAATGAAGGAAAGTCTGGTATTATATACTGTCTTAGTAGAAAGCGTGTGGAAGAATTGGCTCAAACATTACAGGTAAATGGCTTGAAAGCCGTTCCTTATCATGCAGGTTTAGATGCCAAAACCAGAGCAAGACATCAAGATATGTTTTTAATGGAAGATACAGACATTGTTGTAGCTACCATTGCTTTTGGAATGGGAATTGATAAACCAGACGTACGTTTTGTAATCCACCATGACATTCCTAAAAGTATAGAAAGCTATTACCAAGAAACTGGTCGTGCTGGTCGTGATGGAGGAGAAGGACATTGTTTAGCATTCTATTCATATAAAGATATAGAAAAGCTAGAAAAATTTATGAGCGGAAAACCTGTAGCCGAGCAAGAAGTTGGTCATGCGTTGCTACAAGATATGGTTGCCTATGCAGAAACATCAATGTCTAGACGTAAGTATATTCTTCATTATTTTGGGGAAGAATTTGACGAGGTAAATGGAGAAGGCGCAGATATGGACGATAATATCCGTCATCCTAAAAAGAAACATGAAGCTAAAGATGATGTTGTTAAGCTTTTAAAAATAATTAAAAGCACCAAAGAGAAATATAAAGCTAAAGAGATTGTTAATACGCTAGTAGGAAAAGTAAATGCACTTATAAAGTCTCATAAAACAGACGAGCGTCCGTTTTTTGGAAATGGAAAAGAGCATGAAGCTTCTTATTGGATGGCATTAATCCGTCAAGTATTGGTAACAGGGATGTTGCGTAAAGAAATAGAGCAATATGGCGTATTGCATTTAAATGAAAAAGGAAATGAGTTTATAGAAAACCCAACTTCTTTTTTAATGACCGAAGATCATTCTTACACAGAAGCCAATGACGATACAATTGTTACAGCCGCTAAAGGAGGTGGGGCTGTAGCCGACGAGCAATTGTTGAAAATGCTAAAAGACCTTAGAAAACAACAAGCCAAAAAGCTTGAAGTTCCACCATTTGTTATTTTCCAAGATCCTTCTTTGGAGGATATGGCTCTAAAATACCCTATCAATTTAGACGAAATGAGTAATATTCATGGTGTTGGAGATGGGAAAGCTAAGAAGTTTGGAAAGCCTTTTATTGAATTTATTAATAAATATGTAGAAGAAAACGATATTATCCGACCAGATGATATGGTGGTAAAATCTACAGGCGCCAATTCTGCTTTAAAATTATATGTAATACAAAATGTTGATAGAAAACTTCCTTTGGATGATATTGCAGCTTCAAAAGGGTTGAAAATGGACGACCTTATTAAAGAGATGGAGCAGATTGTTTATATGGGAACTAAATTGAATTTGGATTATTGGATTAATGAAATTTTAGATGAAGACCAACAAGAAGAGTTACACGATTACTTTTTGGAGGCTGAAGACGATAAAATTTCAAATGCAATGGAAGAGTTTGATGGCGAATATGAAGACGATGAAATACGCTTATACCGTATAAAATTTATTAGTGATGTAGCCAATTAATTTTTTAGATACTGTCTAAATATTTTGAATAATCTCCACTTTCAATGCGTTTAAAACCATTAGGACATTTTTTAAAATGATAAACTGAGGCTTTTATTTGAGTAGTATGAACTTGAATAAAAGCCTCCTTTTTTTCGTAATAATTAAAAGTTGGGTCGTTAATACCTTCATAGGTGTCCAATGCAGAAATAACAGCTTCTATATTGGAGGTGATTTTATAAACTTCTCCATATATAGTATTGAAGGAATTTTCATCAAAAACAGCCCCCGGAAAACTTCCAAGGTCATAAATCTCTCCTTTAGTAATTCCTTTTCCTATAAATGTGCTATTGTTTCTTAAAAATTCAGCAATAGAATTTTTAAAGTCATTCATTAAAGTTCCGTATACAAAGACGTGCATATTTTAATTAGAGAGTTTGTAATAGCGGTCAATACAATTATCTTCTTCATTATAAAACTCTTTAATAAAGTTAAAAGTAGAATCGAGAATTCTAACAGAGGTAATATTGTTTTTATCAACGTAAGCTACAATTTCTTTTATCTTTTTAACCTCAAAAGCATATTTAATGAGTCCGTTAGTTACTTCTTTTCCATAACCTTGTTTCCAATATTCTTTTAGTAATCGGTAGCCAATTTCGTACTCATCTTTTTCATTTCTTACTAAAGCAATAGTTCCGATAAAATTGGAGGAAGATTTTAAGGTAATTGCCCAAACCCAAAAGTCGTTTTTCGGATTTTCATAGAATTTTAAAATATTCAATAAGTCTTTTTTATTCTCTTCTAAAGAATAAGTTTTACCCCCAACATATTTCATAACAGCTTGGTCGTTCTGCATTTTATGAAACAAGTCGAGATCCTCAAAATTAAGCGCGCGAACAGATAATCTTTGTGTGTTGAATATCATACACTAAAGGTATGATAAAATACTAACACTTAAAACGGTTAGGATACACTATTCTCTAATAATTCTAAACTGTAGTTTTGTGTGTTTAAACGAGCTTCAATTCCTACCGGAAGAGTAATGTTATGATCAACGTGTCCAATTGGGAAACCGTATACACAAGGAATATTCATAGGTTTTAACCGATCTAAAATAACTTCTTTCAGACTAAAAGAATTAGCTCTTTTTGGGTCGTCACAACCTTTAAAAACTCCTAAAACAATCCCTTTGGCGTGCTTAAAAGTTTTAGAATCTAGAAGTTGGGTGAGCATTCGGTCTACACGGTAAGGGTCTTCATCAATTTCTTCAATAAAAACAATTTTATCCGTATAATCAACATCAAAATCGGTTCCCGTCATAGCAGAAAGTAAGGAGAGATTACCACCAACAAGCTTTCCTGTAGCCGTTCCAGAGGTAATTACATAATTCTCAAAAGTAGAATCTGCTAAGGTTTTGCTTGCTGGAAATGTTTCTGTAGCAAGCTGAATGCTATTATCTGTATGTTCAATTATTCGTTCTAATTGTGTTCTATTAAATTGATTATCCAGTGTAGTTCCAACAGGCCCATGAAAAGTTACAATTCCAGTTTTTTGATAAATACTGTTTACAAGCGCAGTAATATCACTAAACCCAAGTAATATTTTAGGATTTTGCTGAATGTAGTCAAAATTAATATCTTTTAAGATTCGAGTACACCCATAGCCTCCACGTGCACAAAAAATAGCATCAATAGCTGGATTTAAAAACATTTCATGGATATCTTCAACCCTAGCAATATCTGTATTACTAAAATATCCATAGTTTCCAGAAATCCTAGAAGTATAAAAAGGTTCATACCCCATGGCTTTTACATTGGTAATTGCATTTTGTAAAGCTTTATCAGAGAGTGCATATCCTGGTGCGATTAAACCTACTTTAGCCCCTTTTTTTAATTTCTTCGGAAGAATAACATTACTTTGAATAGGTTTAATAGTATTTTCTTGAGCAAAAATAGTTCCCACAGGAACAGCAGTAAGTGCGGATGCTTGCACACTACGAGTGATAAATTTTCTACGATTCATGCTTTAAAAAGTGTATTTAGATATTTCAAAACTACTTATTTTTTTTTGCTTCGTCCTTTATTTTTACAATTCATCTATAAAAATCAACAACTCGGAATGTTCTTTTTTATAAGAACGTTAAAATGTATCAATTTTGAACCTATATAACTAACACTAGAAAATTATGATACAATTGCTTTATTATTTTTTGTTACTTCTTTTTAGTTTGATTGATGTAGATGGGGCGTCAATCGAAGAAGTAGCAAACCATCAATCAAAAATCGAATCAGTAAGAATGAATCATCAAGAGAACGTATTTGTCTCATCAGAATACAGAATTAATCTCTCATAGAGGGTTTAATTTCTCAAAGCTTCTCCTGAGTTTGCCAAAGGATTCTGTATCGAAAAGAGTTGAATTTTTATAAGGAGTAATTAACTCTTTTTAGTTTTCATTAACTTTAAGCAAAACAAACAATACATTATTTAAACAGAAAATGATTACAATAATAAAAGAACTTGGCAGGGCATTTTTTTTGGGGGTGCTTATTTTTTTAATCCTCAATATCATTACGTTCGCAAACGAAGGGGTTATTGTTTTTAATCAAAGTTTGATAACTAAGTTTCTATACAATCAGCTTTATACCATTGTAATTTATCTTGGGAATGCATTTTTTATTAGGTTTCTTTTTAATAGATATGGAAAAAAAATATATTCCTTCCAGATTATTTTTCGTTTTGTATTAGGTTCGATGCTCATCACTTTTTTCTGCGTATTTGTATTAAATACCTTTATTTGGGTATTGATACATGGAGCATCGTTTAATCAAGCAATTGCAAACCAACACGTGGGAGATTTCTTAGGGCCAATGTTGATAGCACTTGTTGTTTCGTTAATTTTTACAGCATTCTTCTTTTATAAAAATAAACAAGAGTCAAAAGTAAAAGAGCAAAAAGTAATTGCCGGAAGAGCAACAGCTCAGTTTGATGCTTTAAAAAATCAACTTGATCCACATTTTCTTTTTAATAGTTTAAATGTTCTTACAAGTTTGATAGAAGAAAACCCTAGGGGAGCCCAAAAATTTACAACATCGCTTTCAAAAGTATATCGATATGTGTTGGAGCAAAAAAGTAAGGAGTTAGTTACCGTAGAAGAAGAAATTAATTTTGCTAATACCTATATAAGTTTACTAAGAACACGTTTTGAAGATAGTATTGTTTTTAATATTTCTGAAACTTTAATAAACAAAGAAGCAAAAGTAGTTCCGCTATCGTTACAATTGCTTTTGGAGAATGCGGTAAAACACAATCAAGTAAATCCTAAAAACCCATTAGAAATAACCATAACAGAAGAGCATAATTATTTGATCATTTCTAATAACCTTCAGCCAAAATCGGTATTAAAAAGCAGTGTTGGAGTAGGGTTGTCAAACATTAAGCAACGGTATCATTTACTAACAACTAGAGATGTGGTTATTGAGAAAAATGCCACTCATTTTAAAGTAAAGATTCCAATGTTAACTAAACAAATAGCAACTTCAATGACAAAACAAGAAATATACATACAAGATAAACGCTACAAACGCGCAAAAGAGCGTGTAAATGCCATAAAAGGATTTTATGGAAACCTAACTGCTTATTTAATTATAATACCAGGTTTAGCATGGTTAAATTACCAAACAACCGATTTCCCATGGATTATTTTTCCTACACTGGGTTGGGGATTTGGATTATTAGCACATGGAATGGAAGCTTTTGGTTATAACCCATTATGGGGGAAACGTTGGGAAGAGCGTAAGATTAGAGAACTAATGGAGAAAGATATTTAATATTATAATTATGGAAAATTCAGAAAAGGATAATAAATATTTTCGTGCAAAAGAGCGCGTAGAAGAAATTAAGAAATTCTACAATGGTTTAACGTCCTATATTATAGTCAATATTTTTTTAGCAATATTGAATTACTGGTTAGATGGTTGGAATTATCCATGGTTTTTATGGTCGGCTGGACCATGGGCAGTAGGGCTTCTTTTCCAAGCTGCCAAAGTATATGGATGGAACCCTGCATTTTCAAAAGACTGGGAAGAGCGAAAGATTAAAGAATTTATGGAAGAAGATAACGAAACTAATACCTCCACTCGTTGGGAATAAAATATAAAAAAATGACAGTAACAGATCAAAACGAAAGATATAAATATGCAAAGGAACGAGTTAAACGCTTAAAAGGCTTTTACTGGCATTTAGCAATTTTTATAATAATCAACTCCTATATTTTAGTAAACATTTATATCTCTAGCTCTTATAATAATGAGGAATTTTGGAATTGGGCTACTTTTACAACATTGTTTTTTTGGGGTATTGGAATGGCTATGCATGCTTGGAAGGTTTTTGGAACCCAGTTTTTCTTTTCAAAAAAATGGGAAGAAGAGCAAATTGAAAAGTATATAAAAGAAGAAGAGTTTGAACGGCAAAAATGGGAATAAAAGCAGTATTATATAAATAATATGAACGTACTAATTATAGAAGACGAAGCGCCTTCAGCAAGGCGTTTACATAGAATGCTAAAAGACTTGGGGGTTGAAGTAGATAAGATTTTACACTCGGTTGAAGAATCTGTAAGTTGGTTTTCTGGCAAACCACATCCAGACTTGATATTTTTAGATATTCAATTGTCGGACGGACTCTCTTTTGAAATATTTGATAGTATCGATATAAAAAGTGCTATTATATTTACCACCGCTTATGACGAGTATGCCTTGCAAGCATTTAAACTTAACAGTATTGATTATCTTTTAAAACCAATAGATGAGGATGAATTAGCGTATGCAGTAGAAAAGTATAAAAACTTTAAACCTTTAAAAAGCGCTGTTCAGCTTAATTTTAATGATATTAAAAAGTTACTGGTAAACCCAATAGAACGCACTTACAGAAAACGGTTTACCGTAAAAGTAGGACAACATTTAAAATTAATTTCTTTAGAAGATATTGTTTGTTTTTACAGTGAAAATAAAGGGACTTATCTACATACCAATGAAAATAGAAGTTATCTAATGGATATTACATTAGAGGCTTTGCAGGAAGAACTTCCTCCAGATGAATTTTTTAGGGTAAGTCGTAAATTTTGTATCAATATAAATGCAGTAAAAGACATTATTAATTATACCAATGCCCGTTTACAAGTAAAAATAAATCATTTTAACGAGCAAGAAATAATTGTAAGTAGAGAGCGCGTTAAAGATTTTAAAGACTGGCTGAGCTAATCTCTCCTAGATGGTTTTATTTCTCCGAAGTCTATTTTGATTAATCGAAAGGTTTTGAGGCAAAATAGTAAAGTTGTTTTATTTTAATCCTTTATATCCTTGATTCTTAATATGGATAGTTATAAATTACCAGTTATTCGTTATTTATAGTTTTTTATGAAATGCTATTAGCAGTTTATCAAACCTATATGTATGACATTTGAAGGTATTACTTCTGACTTTAAAAAGCGATAAATATTAATAGATGAAAAAATATAAAATCCTGAAGATAGTTGGAATAATAGTGCTATCGCTAATTTTTGTTGTCGCTATCGGATCATTCCCAAAAGTTGTGTTTATGCAAAAATTGTAGTTAATCTGAATAAGAAGAATTCTACATTTTTGACACCTCTAAACTGGGCTCTAAAAGCTTTTATTTTAGCATTAAAAGATTCTGCTGAAGCATTAGTACTTCTGTTTATAAAATAATTCAAAATCGATTTATAGTTAATAGTTATCGTATTTGC